>NZ_JBHXEG010000131.1:0-15944 GCF_042724935.1 Kitasatospora sp. NPDC127060 | reverse complement strand
CGGGGGGGGGGGGGGGGGGGCCGGCGCCTCCCGGCGTGGGGGGGGGGGGGGCCGGCCCGCCCCACGCCGCGGTGGCCAACCCGGCCCGGGTGACCGCCGACGTGGAGAAGTCCACCGCGAAGAAGGCCGCGGGCAAGCGCGCCGCCAAGGGCAGCGCATGACCGCCGCGACCCCGCAGCTGGTCGTCCACCGGGACAAGGAGCTGATGGCCCAGGCGGCCGCGGCCCGGCTGATCACCCGGATCGTGGACGCCCAGGCCGCCCGCGGCACCGCCTCGGTGGTGCTCACCGGCGGCCGCAACGGCAACGCCCTGCTGGCCGCGATCGCCGCCTCCCCGGCGCGCGACGCGGTCGACTGGGGCCGGCTGGACCTCTGGTGGGGCGACGAACGCTTCGTCTCCGCCGCGGATCCGGACCGCAACGCCGTCCAGGCGCGCGCCGAACTGCTGGACGCCGTCCCGCTCGACCCGACGCGGGTGCACGAGATGCCCGCCTCGGACGGGGTGGACGGCTCGGACGTGGAGGCGGCGGCCGCCCGCTACGCGCAGGAGCTGGCGAAGGCCGCCGGACCGGGCGACCGGTTCGGCGTCCCGGCCTTCGACGTGCTGCTGCTCGGCGTCGGCCCGGACACCCACGTCGCCTCGCTCTTCCCGGAGCACCCGGGCGTGCGGGAGACCGAGCTGCCCGTGATCGGCGTGCGCGGGGCCCCCAAGCCCCCGCCGACCCGGATCTCGCTCACCCTCCCGGCGATCCGGGCGGCCCGTGAGGTCTGGCTGCTGGCCGCCGGCGAGGACAAGGCGGGCGCGGTCGCGCTGGCCCTGTCCGGACCCGGCGAACTGCAGGCCCCCGCCTCCGGCGCGTACGGCCGCAGCCGTACCCTGTGGCTGCTGGACCGCGCCGCCGCCGAGCGGATCCCGCCCCAGCTGTACCCGCCGGCCTCGGCCTAGGGTCTGTCCGCGAGAACGCCGAAGGGCGCCGCCGTCATCGACGGTGGCGCCCTTTCCGCTGGTCCGACGCTCTACGCGCCTCCGGTCAGATCTCGCCGCGCAGCTTGGCCAGCGCCTCGGCGAGGATCGCCTCCCCGTCGGCGTCGGTGCGCCGCTCCCGGACGTAGGCGAGGTGGGTCTTGTACGGCTCGTTGCGCGACGGCGCGGGCGGGTTGTCCTCGTCCTGCCCGGCCGGGAATCCGCAGCGCGGGCAGTCCCAGGTGTCCGGGATGACGGCCTCGGCGGCGAAGCTGGGCCGGGTCTCGTGCTTGTTGGCACACCAGAAGGAGATCCTGTTGCGCGGAGCGGACTCGCCGCGCTCCGCCTCCCCCATCGGGCCTGCCCCGACCCTGCTGCCACGGATGGCGTTGCCACTTGCCACGGTCTGACTCCCTGCGTGCTGTTGCGCCGACCCGCCGCGGTGCGCGTCGGTGGCGAAAGTCGTCCTAGTGTAAGCAGGACTTAAGGTTCCGCCACCATCGCCTCCGCCCCCGACCGTCCCAGGATAGGCGCTCGGGCGACGGGGCGTCAGGGCTGTGTCAGCTCTTGTACTTCAGGACCAGGCCCAGCACCATGATGCAGGCGAACCAGCCGATGCCGACCACGATGGTGATGCGGTCCAGGTTGCGCTCGGCCACCGCCGAACCGCCGCCGGTGGACATCGCGCCACCGCCGAACATGTCGGAAAGACCGCCGCCCTTCCCCTTGTGCAGCAGCACCAAGAGGATCATCAGCGCACTGAAGATGATCAGGGCAATCGAGAACCCGAGAACCACGACGG
This sequence comes from Kitasatospora sp. NPDC127060, assembly GCF_042724935.1. Classification (NCBI taxonomy): domain Bacteria; kingdom Bacillati; phylum Actinomycetota; class Actinomycetes; order Kitasatosporales; family Streptomycetaceae; genus Kitasatospora; species Kitasatospora sp. NPDC127060. Next base: position 14,178 of record NZ_JBHXEG010000131.1, on the reverse strand, counting down.
GACCAACTCTCTCGTATCTTCGCGAAGGGGCCGGGCCGCGCACGGCGGTCCGGCCCCAAAGCCTACGTTGCTGCGGCGGCGTTAGCCTACTGCCTGCTCACGGTAGCGCACGATCTTGACGAACTCCTCGGCGTCCAGCGAGGCACCGCCGACCAGGCCGCCGTCGATGTCGGGCTTGGCCATCAGGCCGGCCGCGCTCGACGACTTGACCGAACCGCCGTACAGCACACGGACCTTGTCCGCCAGCTCGGCGGAGTACAGCTCGGCGAGCCGCGCCCGGATCGCGCCGCAGACCTCCTGCGCGTCCTCCGGGGTGGCCACCTCGCCGGTGCCGATCGCCCAGACCGGCTCGTACGCGACCACGATCGACTCGGCCTGGTCCGCCGGGACGCCCTCCAGGGCGCCGTCCAGCTGGGCCAGGGTGTACCCGACGTGGGTGCCGGCCTTGCGGATCTCCAGCGGCTCGCCGATGCACAGGATCGGGGTGACGCCGGCCCGGTAGGCGGCCTTGACCTTGGCGTTGACGATCTCCTCGTTCTCGCCGTGGTACTGGCGGCGCTCCGAGTGGCCGATCACCGCGTAGGTGCACTGCAGCTTGGCCAGCATCGGACCGGAGACCTCGCCGGTGTAGGCGCCGCCGTCGTGCTGCGAGATGTCCTGCGAGCCGTACTTGATCTTCAGCTTGTCACCGAACACCAGGGTCTGCACCGAACGCAGGTCGGTGAACGGCACCAGGACGGCGACCTCGACGGCCTCGTAGTCCTTGTCGGCCAGCGCGAACGCCAGCTTCTGGGTGTGCTGGATGGCCTCGAGGTGGTTGAGGTTCATCTTCCAGTTGCCCGCCATCAGCGGGAGACGCTCAGTCATGCTTTCAGCCTTCCAGGGCGGCGAGACCGGGGAGGGTCTTGCCCTCCAGGTACTCGAGGCTCGCGCCACCGCCGGTCGAGATGTGCCCGAACTTCGTCTCGTCGAAGCCCAGGATGCGGACGGCCGCGGCGGAGTCGCCGCCACCGACCACGGTGAACGCGTCGCTGTCGACCAGGGCCTGGGCAACGGCCTTGGTGCCCTCGGCGAAGGTCGGGTGCTCGAAGACCCCCACCGGGCCGTTCCAGAACACCGTCTTGGCGTCGGCCAGCTTCGAGGCGAACAGCTCGCGGGTCTTCGGGCCGATGTCCAGGCCCTCCTTCTCCGCGGGGATCTTGTCCGCGTCGACGATCTCGAAGTCCTCGACCGGCCGGTGGGTCTTCGTGTCGGGGAAGGACGCGGAGACCGCGACGTCCACCGGCAGCACGAACTCGACGCCGTTCTGCTTCGCCCGCTCCAGGTACTCCAGGACGGTGTCGACCTGGTCCTTCTGCAGCAGCGAGATGCCGACCTCGTTGCCCAGCGCGTACAGGAAGGTGTACGCCATGCCGCCGCCGATCAGGATGCGGTCGGCCTTGCCGAGCAGGTTGTCGATCACGCCGACCTTGTCGGACACCTTGGAGCCGCCGAGCACGACCACGTACGGGCGCTCGACCTCCTCGGTCAGCTTCTTCAGCACGCCGACCTCGGTGGCGATCAGGTCACCGACGGCGTGCGGCAGCAGGCCGGGCAGGTCGTAGACGGAGGCGTGCTTGCGGTGCACGGCACCGAAGCCGTCACCGACGTACAGGTCCGCCAGGGCGGCCAGCTGCTCGGCGAAGCCCTTGCGCTCAGCGTCGTCCTTGCTGGTCTCACCGGCGTTGAAGCGCAGGTTCTCCAGCAGCGCGACCTCGCCGTCGGCCAGCGCGGCGACGACGGCCGTGGCGGACTCGCCCACGGTGTCGGTGGCGAAGGCGACCGGCTTGCCGAGGATCTCGCCGAGGCGCGCGGCCACCGGGGCGAGCGAGAACTGCGGGTCCGGCGCGCCCTTCGGGCGGCCGAGGTGGGAGGCGACGACAACCTTGGCACCGCGCTCGACGAGCTTGGCGATGGTCGGCGCGACGGCGCGGATCCGGCCGTCGTCGGTGATCCGGCCGTCCGACAGCGGGACGTTCAGGTCGGCGCGCACGAAGACGCGCTTGCCGGCGACGTCCAGGTCTTCGATGGTCTTCACGGGTTCTTCTGTCTCCTGGGGAGATGGTTGATGCGTAGAGGCGGCACGGCGCAGGGGCCGCCTGAGAAGTCCTTGTACGCAGAACGAGGGCCCGGACGGCGCGTTCTCGCCGTCCGGGCCCTCGTCCCTACATCACGTCAGCTCCCACTGCGTCAGAGCTGGCCACCGACGAGGGCGACCAGGTCGACGACGCGGTTCGAGTAGCCCCACTCGTTGTCGTACCAGCCGAGCACCTTGACCTGGTTGCCCTGGACCATGGTGAGCTGGCTGTCGAAGATGCACGAGGCCGGGTCGTTGACGATGTCCGAGGAGACGATCGGGTCCTCCGTGTAGGCCAGGATGCCCTTGAGCGGGCCCTCCTGCGCGGCCTTCTGGAAAGCCGCGTTGACCTCGTCCTTGGTGACCTCGCGCTCGAGGGTGACGACCAGGTCGGTGATCGAGCCGGTCGGGACCGGGACGCGCAGCGAGGTGCCGTCCAGCTTGCCCTTCAGCTCCGGCAGGACCAGGGCGGTCGCCTTGGCGGCACCGGTCGAGGTCGGGATGATGTTCTGCGAGGCCGCACGAGCACGGCGCAGGTCCTTGTGCGGGAAGTCCAGGGTCACCTGGTCGTTGGTGAACGCGTGGACGGTGGTCATCAGACCCTTGACGATGCCGAAGCTCTCGTTCAGCACCTTGGCCATCGGCGCCACGCAGTTCGTGGTGCAGGAGGCGTTGGAGATGATGTGGTGGTTGGCGGCGTCGTACTTCTCGTCGTTGACACCCAGGACGATGGTGACGTCCTCGTCGGTGGCGGGCGCCGAGATGATGACCTTCTTCGCGCCGGCGGCGAGGTGCTTCTTCGCGGCCTCGGCCTTGGTGAAGATGCCGGTGGACTCGACGACGATGTCGGCGCCCAGGGCGGCCCACGGCAGGTTGGCCGGGTCACGCTCGGCGGTCACCTTGAAGGTGTGGCCGTCGACGGTGATGCTGTCCTCGGTGTGCGAGACCTCGGCCTGGAGGGTCCCCAGGGTGGTGTCGTACTTGAGCAGGTGAGCCAGGGTCTTCGTGTCGGTGAGGTCGTTGACACCGACGATCTCGATGTCCGCGCCCTGGGCCTTGACGGCGCGGAAGAAGTTGCGGCCGATGCGGCCGAAGCCGTTGATGCCTACCCGGATCGTCACGAACCGATCTCCTCGTTAGGTACGCCGGCGCTGAGCCGACGGGGATGAGATTTGGGAAGTCCCCGACCGCCTACGACCCTACCTCTCCGGACCCTGGGAGGGCACATCGCGCCACCTGGCAAGACGTGGCGTGGCGTCTTCCGGGGCCTTCCGCCCTTGCCCGCCCGGCCCGTTGGTCCTGGTCAAGTGGTCTTGACCAATTTTGGTTCTCCGGCCGGTCCCGGACACGACTGCGGCCGGTGCCCGGAATCCGGACACCGGCCGCAGTAGGTCACCTCAGTTCAGCGCCATCTCGTCGGTCAGGTTGGCCTCGGTGCTCGGCAGGCCGAGCTCGGCGGCGCGCTTGTCGGCCATCGCCAGCAGGCGGCGGATCCGGCCGGCCACCGCGTCCTTGGTCAGCGGCGGGTCGGCGAGGGCGCCCAGCTCCTCCAGCGAGGCCTGCTTGTGCTGCATCCGCAGCTGGCCGGCCGCGGCCAGGTGCTCCGGCACCTCCTCGCCGAGGATCTCCAGTGCGCGCTGCACCCGGGCACCGGCCGCCACCGCGGCGCGGGCCGAGCGGCGCAGGTTGGCGTCGTCGAAGTTGGCGAGCCGGTTGGCGGTGGCCCGGACCTCGCGGCGCATCCGGCGCTCCTCCCAGGCGAGCACCGACTCGTGGGCGCCGAGCCGGGTCAGCAGCGCGCCGATGGCGTCGCCGTCGCGGATGACCACCCGGTCCACCCCGCGCACCTCGCGGGCCTTGGCCGGGATGCCGAGCCTGCGGGCCGCGCCGACCAGCGCCAGCGCCGCCTCGGAGCCGGGGCAGGTGATCTCCAGCGAGGAGGAACGGCCCGGCTCGGTGAGCGAGCCGTGGGCGAGGAAGGCGCCGCGCCAGGCCGCCTCGGCGTCGCAGGTGGCGCCGGAGACGACTGCCGGGGGCAGGCCCCGGATCGGCCGGCCGCGGCCGTCGACCAGGCCGGTCTGGCGGGCCAGCAGCTCACCGTCCTTGACCACCCGGACGACGAAGCGGCTGCCGCGCCGCAGCCCGCCGGGAGCCATCACCACGAGGTCGGAGGAGTGCCCGAAGATCTCCAGCAGGTCCTTGCGCAGCCGCCGTGCCGCCGCCCCGGTGTCCAGCTCCGCCTCGATCACGATGCGGCCGCTCACGATGTGCAGCCCGCCCGCGAACCGCAGGATCGCCGACACCTCCGCCTTGCGACAGCAGGCCCGGGTGACCGGGAGCCGGCTGATCTCGTCCTTCACCGCTGGAGTCATCGCCATGGCCCGATCCTTCCATGTGTCCGGAAAATCCGGTCGTACGCGGCTGCCAACAGCTCCGGGTCGTGTCGCGGGGTGCCGTCGGCGCGGGCCACCGTGCCGAGCACCAGAGCCGCGCCCATCCGCTCGGCGGCCTTCGCCAAACCGGCCAGGTCCGCCTGGCCGAAGGCGCCGCCCGTGACGGCGCGCTCGTCCACCAGGATCGCATCGACCGCGAGGTCGGGGGCGTGGTCGGCGATGACCTCCAGGTGGCGCTGGGGGGTGAAGCCCTCGGTCTCGCCGGGCTGGGGGGCCAGGTTCAGGGTGAGCAGGCGGCGGGCGCGGGTCTCGACCAGTGCCTTGGCCAGGTCGGGCACCAGCAGGTGCGGCAGCACGCTGGTGAACCAGGAGCCGGGGCCGAGCACCACCCAGTCCGCCTCCTGGACCGCGGTGACCGCCTCCGGGACGGCGGGCGGCCCGTCCGGCAGCAGCCGGATCGACTGCACGGTGCCGGGGGTGACCGCGACGCTGGCCTGGCCGCGGACGGCCGAGACCTCGGCCGGGCGGTCCGGGTCGTGGCCGCGCACGGTGGCCTCGATGTCCAGCGGCACCGCCGACATCGGCAGCACCCGCCCCTGGACGTTCAGCAGCCGGCCGACCCAGTCCAGCGCCGCCACCGGGTCGCCGAGCTTCTCCCAGAGGGCGACGATCAGCAGGTTGCCGACCGCGTGGCCGCCCAGCTCGCCGTTACCGGTGAAGCGCTGCTGGATCACCTCGGACCAGGTGCGGCCCCAGTCGTCGTCCCCGCACAGCGCGGCCAGCGCCTTGCGCAGGTCCCCGGGCGGCAGCACGCCCAGTTCCTCGCGCAGCCGCCCGCTGGAGCCGCCGTCGTCGGCGACGGTGACCACTGCGGTGAGGTCGCTGGTGAGCCGGCGCAGCGCCGACAGCGAGGCGGACAGGCCCTGGCCGCCGCCGAGCGCGGTGATCCTGGGGGCCGGATTGGCCCGGGCGGGACTGCTCCGCGGACGGTTCGGCGACGGGCTGCCCGCCCGTTCGCCGGTCCTGCTCTGCGGCTGCCGCCCGGGCACGTATCCCGCCACAATCACCTCGCGTTCCTGAGCCCCGCCACCGGCTCCGCCGGCGGCCCGGCAGGGAAGGCGGCGGTTACTCCCGTCCCATGTCACGGTGGACGAGCACCGTCTCGACTCCGTCGGCGATGAGACGCTTGGTCAGACGCTCGGACATGGCGACGCTACGGTGCTTGCCACCGGTGCAGCCTACGGCAAGCGTCATGTAGCGCTTCCCCTCCCGCCGGTAGCCCTCGGTGATGATGCGCAGCAGCTGGGCGTAGCCGTCCAGGAACTCGTTGGCCCCGGGCTGCTGGAACACGTAGTCGGCGACGTCCGCGTCGGTGCCGGTGCGGGCCCGCAGCTCGGGCACCCAGTGCGGGTTGGGCAGGAAGCGGCAGTCCACCACGAGGTCCGCGTCGACCGGCAGGCCGTACTTGAAGCCGAAGGACATCACGGTGGCCCGCAGCTCGGGCTCGTCGTGGTCGGCGAACTGGGCGTCCAGCTTGGCGCGCAGCTGGTGCACGTTGAGGTTGGAGGTGTCGATCACCAGGTCGGCCTCACCGCGCAGGTCGCGCAGCAGGTCGCGCTCCTGGGCGATGCCGTCCACGATCCGGCCGTCGGCCTGCAGCGGGTGCGGGCGGCGCACGCTCTCGAAGCGGCGCACCAGGGCGTCGTCGGAGGAGTCCAGGAAGACCACCTGGAGGCGGACACCGCGCTTCTCCAGCTCGTCGAGCGAGGTGAGCAGGTCGTCGAAGAACTGCCGGCCGCGGACGTCCACGACCACGCCGATCCGGGCGACGTTGCCCTGGGAGCGGGCGCCCAGGTCGACCATGGTCGGGATCAGGGCCGGCGGCAGGTTGTCCACCACGAACCAGCCCAGGTCCTCCAGGCACTTCGCGGCAGTGGAACGGCCGGCTCCGGACATGCCGGAGATGATCACCAGCTCCGGCGCGTTCTCGGCCACGTCTGACACGGTCACTTCGGTTCCCCGCTCTCGGTCTTTCTGCTGGGGAGAACGCGCACGGCACGGCCGCCCTTCCCCGGCCCGGACAGGCGGGCGGGGTCGGGGCGCGCCGACGGACGGGCGGCGTCGGCCGTCATGGCGTCTCCTGGGATGGTGCGGTCTGGGGTGCTGCGGCCACCGGCTCGGCGGCCTGGTCGACCCCGTCCTCGATGATCTCGCCGGTCGCGGTGTTGACCGCGGGTGCGGCGGGTGTACGGGACGCCAACGCCGCCGCAACAGTCTCCGCGGTGCGGCGCCCGATGCCGGGTACCGCGCAGATCTCGTCGACGGTGGCGGCCCGGAGCTTCTTCAGCGAGCCGAAGTGCTTGAGCAGCGCCCGGCGGCGAGTCTCGCCGAGGCCCGGGACGGAGTCCAGTTCCCCGGCGGTGAGTCGCTTGGAACGCTTGGCGCGCTGGTAGCCGATCGCGAAACGGTGGGCCTCGTCGCGCACCCGCTGGAGCAGGTAGAGGCCCTCGCTGGAGCGGGGCAGCACGACCGGGTCGTCCTCGCCGGGCAGCCAGACCTCCTCCAGGCGCTTGGCCAGGCCGCACAGCGCGACGTCGTCGATGCCCAGTTCCTCCAGGGCGCGCTGGGCGGCGGCGACCTGCGGCTGGCCGCCGTCGACCACCAGCAGCTGCGGCGGGTAGGCGAAGCGCTTGGGGCGGCCCTCCTCGTCGCGGGTGCCGTTGACGGTGCCGGACTCGGGCTCGTCCTCCTCGGGGACGGCCCACTCGCCGGTCTGCTCGCGCTCCTGGAGGTAGCGGCGGAAGCGCCGGCTGATCACCTCGTGCATCGAGCGGACGTCGTCCTGGCCCGCGAAGCCCTTGATCTGGAAGCGCCGGTACTCGCTCTTGCGGGCCAGGCCGTCCTCGAAGACGACCATGGACGCGACCACGTCCTCGCCCTGGAGGTGGGAGATGTCGTAGCACTCGATGCGCAGCGGGACGGAGTCCAGCTCCAGCGCGTCGGCGATCTCCTGGAGGGCGCGGCTGCGGGTGGTGAGGTCGGAGGCGCGCTTGGTCTTGTGCAGCGCCAGCGCCTGCTGGGCGTTGCGCTGCACGGTGGCCATCAGGTCCTTCTTGTCGCCGCGCTGCGGGACGCGCAGGTCGACCTGGCTGCCGCGCAGTCCGCTGAGCCACTCCCGGACCGGGGCCGCCGGTTCGGGCAGCGCCGGGACGAGCACCTCGCGCGGGACGGACTCGTTGCGCTCGTCCGCGGCGGCGTTGCCGTAGAGCTGCTGGAGCGCGTGCTCGACCAGGCCGGCGGTGTCGACGTCCTCGACCTTGTCGGTGACCCAGCCGCGCTGGCCGCGCACCCGGCCGCCGCGGACGTGGAAGATCTGGACGGCGGCCTCGAGTTCGTCCTCGGCGACGGCCAGCAGGTCGGCGTCGGTGGCGTCGGCGAGCACGATGGCGTTCTTCTCCATCGCGCGCTTGAGGGCGCCGATGTCGTCCCGCAGCCGGGCCGCCTTCTCGTACTCCATCTCGACGGCGGCCTCCTGCATCTGCTCTTCCAGCCGGCGCAGGTAGTTGCCGGTGCGCCCGGCCATGAAGTCGCAGAAGTCCTCGGCCAGCGCCCGGTGTTCGTCCGCCGAGACCTTGCCGACGCAGGGTGCGGCGCACTTGCCGATGTAGCCGAGCAGGCAGGGGCGGCCGACCTGCCGGGCGCGCTTGAACACGCCGTTGGAGCAGGTGCGGACGGGGAAGACGCGCAGCAGCAGGTCGACCGTCTCGCGGATCGCCCAGGCGTGCCCGTACGGGCCGAAGTAGCGCACGCCCTTCTTGTGCGCCCCGCGCATCACCTGGACCCTCGGGTACTCCTCGTCGAGGGTGACGGCGAGTTCCGGATAGCTCTTGTCGTCGCGGTACTTGACGTTGAACCGGGGGTCGAACTCCTTGATCCAGGAGTACTCCAGCTGGAGCGCCTCGACCTCGGTGGCGACCACGGTCCACTCCACCGAGGCGGCGGTGGTGACCATGGTCGCGGTGCGCGGGTGCAGTCCGGCGAGGTCCTGGAAGTAGGACGACAGCCGCGGCCGCAGACTCTTGGCCTTGCCGACGTAGATGACCCGGCCGTGGGCGTCACGGAACTTGTAGACGCCCGGGGAGGTCGGGATCGCCCCCGGCGCCGGGCGGTAGGTGCTCGGGTCAGCCATGGGTCCACCGTACCGAGTGCGGTCGGGGCCGCGGGGACGGGTTCGATCGGGAAGCGCTCAACTGCTTCAGCTCGGGGTCACCTTGAGGTTCCCGCCCTCGACCGTGACGGTGTAGGCGGGCAGCGGGCTGGGGGCCGGGCCGTCCTGCACCGCGCCGTCGGCGATGGCGAAGCGGCTGCCGTGGCAGGGGCACTGGATCTGCTGGTTCTTGACCTGGTCGACGATGCAGCCGGCGTGGGTGCACTTGGCACTGAAGGCCTTGTACTGGCCGGCGGCCGGCTGGGTCACCACGACCTTCTGCTCGCGGAACACCTTGCCGCCGCCCTCCGGCACCGCCGAGGCCGGACCGAGGTCCACCGGGCCCTTGGCGGTGCCGCTCTTGTCCGAGGAGCCGCCGGAACCGGCCGAGGAGCCGCAGCCGCTGACCGCCACGGCGCCGCCGGCCGCCAGCACGGCCGCGGCGCCGCAGAGCAGGGTGCGGCGGGAGGTGGCGGGGCTGGTCTCGGGGGCCTCGGACATCGGTGCGCTCCTACGGTTGCTGCTGCTGCGAGGGACCACGGAAGTCTATGCCGCGCGCGCCCTGCCGCTCCCGGAACATCCCGGGAGCGGCAGGGCGGTCGGGTCACTTCTTCGCCGCGACGGCCCGCTTGCTCGGGGCCTTCTTGGCGGCCGCCTTCTTGGCCGGTGCCTTCCTGGCGGGCGCGGCCACCGGGGCGTCCGCGAAGTCGCCCGGCAGGATGTCCCGCAGGAACTTGCCGGTGTGGCTCTCCGAGACGGCCGCGATCTGCTCCGGGGTGCCCTCGGCGACCACCGTGCCGCCGCCGGAGCCGCCCTCGGGGCCCATGTCCACGACCCAGTCGGCGGTCTTGATCACGTCGAGGTTGTGCTCGATCACGATCACCGTGTTGCCCTTGTCGACCAGCCCGCTGAGCACCTTGATCAGCTTGCTGATGTCCTCGAAGTGCAGGCCGGTGGTGGGCTCGTCCAGCACGTAGACCGTCCGCCCGGTGGACCGCTTCTGCAGCTCGGAGGCGAGCTTGACGCGCTGCGCCTCGCCGCCGGAGAGCGTCGGCGCGGACTGGCCGAGCCGAACGTAGCCGAGGCCGACGTCGTTGAGCGTCCGCAGGTGGCGGGCGATCGCCGGGACGGCCTCGAAGAAGGCCAGCCCCTCCTCGATCGGCATGTCCAGCACCTCGGCGATGGACTTGCCCTTGTAGTGCACCTCCAGCGTCTCCCGGTTGTACCGGGCTCCGTGGCACACCTCGCACGGGACGTAGACGTCCGGCAGGAAGTTCATCTCGATCTTGATGGTGCCGTCACCGGTGCAGTTCTCGCAGCGGCCGCCCTTGACGTTGAAGGAGAACCGGCCGGGCAGGTAGCCCCGGACCTTGGCCTCCTGGGTCTCCGCGAAGAGCCGGCGGACGTGGTCGAACACCCCGGTGTAGGTGGCCGGGTTGGACCGCGGGGTGCGGCCGATCGGCGACTGGTCGACGTGCACCACCTTGTCCACCAGGTCGGTGCCGGTGATCCGGGTGTGCCGGCCGGGCACGCTGCGGGCGCCGTTCAGCTCCCGGGCGAGGTGGGTGTACAGGATGTCGTTGACCAGCGTCGACTTGCCGGAGCCGGAGACGCCGGTGATCGCCGTGAAGGTGCCGAGCGGGAAGCCGACCGTGACGTCCTTGAGGTTGTGCTCGCGGGCGCCGTGCACCGTCAGCTGGCGCTTCTTGTCCCGGTCGCGACGGGCGGCCGGGATCGGGATGGAGCGCTTGCCGGAGAGGTACTGCCCGGTCAGCGACTCCTTGTTGGTCAGCAGCCCCTTCAACGCGCCGGAGTGCACCACCTTGCCGCCGTGCTCGCCGGCGCCCGGGCCGATGTCCACCACCCAGTCCGCGGTCTTGATGGTGTCCTCGTCGTGCTCGACCACGATCAGGGTGTTGCCGATGTCGCGCAGCCGCACCAGCGTCTCGATCAGCCGGTGGTTGTCCCGCTGGTGCAGGCCGATGGACGGCTCGTCCAGCACGTAGAGCACGCCGACCAGGCCGGAGCCGATCTGGGTGGCCAACCGGATGCGCTGGGCCTCGCCGCCGGACAGGGTGCCGGCCGCGCGGTCCAGGGAGAGGTAGTCCAGGCCGACGTCGACCAGGAAGCGCAGCCGCTCGTTGACCTCCTTGAGCACCCGCTCGGCGATCTGCTTGTCCCGGTCGTTGAGCTTCATCGCGCCCAGGAACTCGGCGCAGTCGCTGATCGACATCGACGAGACGTCGGCGATCGACTTCTCCTCGACGGTGACCGCGAGCACCACCGGCTTGAGCCGGGTGCCCTGGCAGGTCGGGCAGGGCACCTCGCGCATGTAGCCCTCGAAGCGCTCGCGACTGCTGTCGCTCTCCGCCTCGGTGTGCCGGCGCTGGATGAACGGGACGGCGCCCTCGAAGCCCGTGCTGTACGAGCGCTCGCGGCCGAAGCGGTTGCGGTAGCGGACCTGCACCTGGTGCTTGTGCCCGTACATCAGCGCCTTCTTGGCGCGGGCGGGCAGCCCGGCCCAGGGGATGTCGGTGCGGAAGCCGAGCTCCTCGCCGAGCGCGTCGATCAGGCGCTGGAAGTACTCCTTGGCGTGCCCGGCCGACCACGGGTGGATCGCGCCCTCGTCCAGCGAGCGCTCGACGTCCGGCACGACCAGCTCCGGGTCGACCTCCATCCGGTTGCCCAGGCCCGAGCAGTCCGGGCAGGCGCCGAACGGCGAGTTGAAGGAGAACGAGCGCGGCTCCAGCTCCTCGAACGACACGTCGTCGTACGGGCAGTAGAGGTGCTCGGAGTACATCTTCTCGCGCTCCGGGTCGCCCTCGGGGAGGTCGACGAAGTCGAGCACGACCATGCCGCCGGAGAGCCGCAGGGCCGTCTCCACCGAGTCGGTGAGCCGCCGCTTGGCGCTCTCCTTGACGGTCAGGCGGTCGATGACCACCTCGACGGTGTGCTTCTCCTGCTTCTTCAGCTTCGGCGGCTCGGCGAGCTGGATCGTCTCGCCGTCGACCCGGGCGCGCGAGTAGCCCTTGGACTGGAGGTCGGCGAAGAGGTCGACGAACTCGCCCTTGCGCTCGCGCACCACCGGGCTGAGCACCTGGAAGCGGGTGCCCTCTGCGAGCTCCAGCACCTTGTCGACGATCGCCTGCGGCGACTGCTTGGCGATCGGGCGGCCGCAGTGCGGGCAGTGCGGCTTGCCGATCCGGGCGAACAGCAGGCGCAGGTAGTCGTAGACCTCGGTGATGGTGCCGACGGTCGAACGGGGGTTGCGGTTGGTGGACTTCTGGTCGATCGAGACGGCCGGGGAGAGGCCCTCGATGAAGTCCACGTCGGGCTTGTCCATCTGCCCGAGGAACTGACGGGCGTAGGAGGACAGCGACTCGACGTAGCGGCGCTGGCCTTCGGCGAAGATCGTGTCGAAGGCGAGCGAGGACTTGCCGGAGCCGGAGAGGCCCGTGAAGACGATGAGGGAGTCGCGGGGCAGGTCGAGCGAGACGTTCTTGAGGTTGTGCTCGCGAGCACCGCGGACGATGAGGCGGTCGGCCACTGCTTCTGGCGCCTTTCTCCGGACGAGAGGGCTTGCGGTGTGTGGGGTGTTCTTCTTCCAGGATGCGGCAGCCAGCCTATAGCTCAGACGTTCGAATCTCGACTTTGTCCAGCGGAGTCCACCCGAACGAGTGAGGGCCCCGGTTCGACCGTCCGTACCCGGACCGAAAAAGCCCCTGCTCAGGGCTCGGATTCGGCGGTAGCGTCGGTTGGTCAACGAGCGGGGCCCGCTCCGGGCAACGCGCCGTCCCGTACAGAAGGCAGATCCGATGACCGACCCGCAGTCCGCAACCGCCCTGGCCGCCGAGCGGCTGGCCCTGGTCGAGGACAGCACCCGGGCCATGCTGAAGACCGTCGCCGAGCTGGAACCCGACGCCGTCGCCGAGCCCTCCGCGCTCCCCGGCTGGACCCGCGGCCACGTGCTCGCCCACCTCTCCCGCAACGCGGACTCCCTGGTCAACCTGCTGACCGGCGCCCGCACCGGCACCGACATCCCCCAGTACGCCGGTAACGAGGCCCGCGACCAGGACATCGAGCGCGACGCCCCCCGCCCGCTGGACGTCCAGCTCGCCGACCTGCGGGCCTCGCACGAGCGCTTCGCGGCGGCGGCCGCGCTGATGGACGCCGAGGCATGGGCGGTGGGGGTCAAGCACCGCTCCGGGTACGTCTTCCCGGCCCACGAGATCCCGCTCAAGCGCCTGCTGGAGCTGGAGTACCACCACGTCGACCTCGACGGCGGCTACACCCCGGCGCAGTGGACGGAGTCCTTCGCGGTGGCGCAGTTCCGCAGGCTCGCCGTCACCCTGGCCGGAGCCGACGACCTGCCCACCGTCGAACTCGTCGCCGAGGACACCGACGACCGGGCCGTGATCGGCGCCGCCTCGGCCGGGACCGGCCCGACCGTCACCGGTCCGGTTCGCGCCCTCGCCGCCTGGCTCTCCGGCCGCTCCGACGGCGCCGACCTGCGCCGCACCCCCGACACCGCGCTCCCCCAGCTTCCCCCGATGGGCTGACGGCGCGAGGATGATCCTGAACCCTGTAGTAGCCGGACCCGGACGAGGAGCGGACGGATGACGTACCACGGAGCGGTCAAGGTCGGCGGGCCGCCGGACGTGCGGGAGCTGGCCCACCTGATCATCACCAAGGTGGCCGTGGGCCCGTACGACAACAACGCCTACCTGCTGCGCTGCCGGGCCACCGACGAGCAGTTGCTGATCGACGCGGCCGCGGACGCCCCGGTGCTGCTGGAGACCGTCGGGGACGACCTCGCGACCGTGGTCACCACCCACCGCCACCAGGACCATTGGGGCGCGCTGGCCGAGGTGGTCGCCGCCACCGGCGCCCGCACCGCGGCCGGGGAGCACGACGCCGAGGGCATCGACGTGCCCACCGAGCTGCTGCTCGCCGACGGCGACCGGCTACGGGTCGGCGAGGTCGAGCTCACCGTCCGGCACCTGGTCGGGCACACCCCCGGCGCGATCGTGCTGGTCTACGACGACCCCCAGGGCCACCCCCACGTCTTCACCGGCGACTGCCTCTTCCCGGGCGGCGTCGGCAACACCTGGGGCGACCCGGAGGCCTTCAAGAGCCTGTTCCGGGACGTCACCGAGAAGATCTTCGACGTGCTGCCGGACGAGGCCTGGGTCTACCCCGGCCACGGCAACGACACCACCCTCGGCGCGGAGCGCCCGCACCTCGACGAGTGGCGCGAGCGCGGCTGGTGACTTCCGCTCCCCGCCCCAAGGGGCGGGGATTCCCACCACGGTCATCCGACCGTCTCGGTGGGTTCCTGCTTCACTGCGCTGTGCCGGACTGGGCCCCGGGGCCGGGGGGCCGTGCCGCGGGGGGGGCCCAACGATTGGGGGGCCGGGAGGGGGGGGGGGTATGAAGGGTGGGGGGGGGCGGGTGGGGCCGGG
>NZ_JBHXEG010000130.1:0-16148 GCF_042724935.1 Kitasatospora sp. NPDC127060 | reverse complement strand
GGAGGGTTCCTTGCCGATCGGTAAATAATGCTGTTTCAGGACAAAAGGTCCATCAAACGGCACAATTAAGCAGCCACTGGGTAGTCGGTAAAGTCCTGGAAGAGGAGATCGGAGCAGGCTTCCCAGTCCAGGTCGTGCCGGTGGGCGGGCAGCCCCTGCACGGCGTCCGTCACGAGCCGGGGTCGGTCGGTGGCGATCTCCCGTGCCCGGCTGATCGCCAGGTGCAGGGCCATCTCCTCCCCGGTGCAGCCCGGTTCCAGGTCTCGCCCGGCCGTGAGGTCGCCCGCCAGGTCGTCGAAGGTGCGCGCCATCTGCCGACGCCAGCCACTGTTCTGGCCGAAGGTCAGTTTCGGCAGGCTGGCGAACAGGCCGGCGCTCTTGTGGGTGAGCTGCTCGTCTCCCAGTGCGGTCACCTCGGCCCACGCCGCCTGGCTCAGGTCTTCCAGCGCCAGGCGCAGCACTGCCCTGGTGCGTGGGGTCAGCTCCCAGAGGTCGTCTTCGTCGGCCTCGTCGTAGGGGTAGTCCATGCCGTGCTGGGAGAGGTCCTGGAGCCGTTGCCGGACCTGGGCGGCGCCTTTCTCGGGCGCGGCCATGCAGGTGTCGATGACGAGCAGGCCGTCCTCGTACTCGTCGGCGGCCAGCAGTTCCGCGGCTTGGTGGAGCAGTGTGGCACCGGTCACCGTGGCGGTGTCGTCGGTGGGGAGGACGACTGCGTAGTGGTTGTCGGTGAACCGGTCGATCAGCGCGGCTACCAGCGCGGCGGCGACGACCGGGTGTTGCCAGGGAGCGGGCAGGTCCAGGTGGTCGATCACCAGCAGGCTGTTGAGCATCTCGACGGCGGCTTCGAATTCGGAGTTGAACTGGCCGTCGGGGGTGAGGACCTGGGTCGCCACGTGGCGGATGAAGCCGCCTTCGTCGGTCATGCGGTCGTACAGGTTGCCGCTGCGCCAGTAGAGGCAGCGTGCGGCGCGCATTGTTCCGATGGGCTGGCCGTTGGCGTCGATGCGCGCCGACCAGACCTGCAAGCCGTCGCCGGAGCGGTCGGTGAGGCGGGTTTGGTGCCGAAGCTCCAGTGAGAGCAGAGCGGGGTCCACCCGCGTGCCGGTCGCGGTCGGGTGCGGTGCCATCGTGCTCCCTGGTTGCGGCTCTTTCCCTGCGGGATGGGTGAGCCAAGCCTAAGGCTTCGGGAGGCTCCGGCGGCCGGCCCTTCCCGAAGCTCCGTGGGCTCGGACGGCCTCCCTCCCTATGGCAGTGAAGCGGCCGGATGGCGATCCGGTCGCCGCAGGGCCTCCAGCACGCGCTGAAGCATGGCGGTCTCCGGGGGATGGGCCTGGACCGCCGCCTGGGCCTCTTCGAACCAGTGGCCGAGCGACGTGCGCCATTGCGATTCTGCCTGCTTGGCGTGTGCTCGGATCTCCGCGAGCACCGTGTCTGCCTCGATCGAGAGGCGGACCAGTTCGGAGGGGGTGATCAGCAGCGGTTGCTCTCGGTCAGGTCCCAGGTCGATCTCCACGCAGTGGGTCGGGCTCTGCCGTTCCGTCAGGTCGCCGGGCGGCACGAGCCGTACGCCGATGCCGCTCACCGGGAGTACCCGGCAGCGGGCGGGCCAGCGGGGCGGCCCGGGGCGCGGGTGGGGCCGGTGACGAGGGCGAACCGCTGGACGGTGGCGGCGTGCGGGACGGAGAACGGGTTGCGGCCGGTGACTCGGACGATCCGGCCGCCGCCCTCTCCCCAGCGCAGGTCCAGGATCTGGCAGGCATGCCGGTCGATCAGGAGCCAGTCACCCCGGGCGAGCTGGCGGGGGCCGGCAGGCGTCGGCTTGGCGAGCACGGTGCCGTCGTCCAACCGCACGGTGCTCGGCAGCGGTTCGGGGACCGGCGGGCGGAAGTCGTAGAGCTGACGTCTGCGGGCGGGCGGGGTCACGGCTGCTCCCGGTGCTGCTGGGGGACGGTGTCGGGTGTCGGCTTCGGGTACCGGGCCCACACGGCCTTGCCCGTGGCGGTCTGGAAGGAGCCCCAGCTCTCGCTGAGCTGCGTGATCAGGTGCAGACCGAGTCCGCACTCCTTCTCTCCCGGCTCGTCGGTGTCGGGGACCGGCTTGCGGGGGCTGGTGTCGAAGACCAGCACCGTCCAGCAGCCGGCCTCGGACGTCACGACCAGGTCTGCGGGGCCGGGCGCGTGCCGCTGGACGTTAGCCATGAGCTCGTCCACGATCAGGGCGGCCTCGCCGACGGCCTCGATCTCGTCGTCCGTGCCGGCCAGGCCCGCGAGGCAGTAGGCGGTAACGGCCCGGTGGGCCCGGTGAACCACCTCCAGGGTGACGGCCGCGAACGTGTAGGTGACGCCGTCCACGGGGGCGGGGGCGAGCCCGGCGTCCGGCGGCGCGGCCAGGCGGTGGGGGGATGCTGCGGTGAGGGTGCTGGTAGTGCTCTCCACGACGAACGCTCCGTCCGTACTGCTGATCCGCGCCCGGGCATGCAGGGGCGCACTGGTTCACGTCGCGGTGAGTGATCATGCGGGGACTCGCCGCAAGCATGCCTAACTGTCCTACCCGGTTCGCAGAGCGTCAAGACGAGAGAATGCGAATTCGCATATCTTCGATTGGCGAAAACCAGTACAGGGGGCAGACTGTGACCCACCATCACCTCGGGAGGCAGCAGCACGTGGCACCAACCCCTCCGCCGACCTTCCGCAAGCGCCGACTCGGGCAGACCCTGCGCCGACTCCGGGAGAGCCGCGGCCTCACCCAGCAGCAGGTAGCCGACGCCCTTGGCATCCAGATCGACCGGATCAGCCGCGCCGAGCTCGGGCGCACAAAGATCGACATCCCACTGCTGCGCGCCCTGCTCAACGAGTACGACATCACCGACGCGGGTCTTCGCCAGACCCTGGAGGACATGACGCGCAACATCGGCAAGCGCGGCTGGTGGCACTCCTACAACAGCTTCCTGACCCTCAACTTCCAGGATTTCCTCGGGCTGGAAGGCGAAGCCACGCGCACCCGGACCTACCAGACCCTGGTGCCGGGCCGCTTGCAGCTGGAGGACTACACCCGCTGCCTCCTGGAGGCCGGCCTCGGCATCGTCCACCCGACGCGCGAGCAGCTCGAATCACGCGTTGCCGTCCGACTCGAACGCTAGAACCGGCTCCACGCACACCCCTACGAGGTAATCCTCAGCGAGAAGGCCATCCTGGACGACCACATCGGCGACCCGGATGTCATGCTCCGTCAGGTCCTGCACCTGCGCGAACAGGCCGACCGCAAAGGGATCCGGCTTCACATCCTCCCCGGCGGCCGCGGCCCGCACCTCGGTCTCGAAGGCCCCTTCACGCTCTTCGACTTCCCCGACGGCGGCCAGCTCGTCGCATTGGAGGCGCTGCTCAACTCCTTCTACCTGGAGGACGAGTACTCCCTGACCACGTACACGGCGGCCTTCGACCAGATCCGCGACCTCGCCCTGGACATCGACGAGTCCAAGGCGTTCCTCGAACGCGCCGCACACGCGGCGTAGCAGCACAGCGAGAGAGGCACTATGCCAGCAGCACCGTTCATCCCGCCGGACGAGTGGGAGTCCTACTCCGGCGACAGCGGCCAGTGCGTCCGGTGGCGCAATCCTCCGGGTGAAACGCCTGGGGAGAGGATCGAGATCGGGGACTCCAAGGACCCGGACGGGCCGACGCTCATCTTGCCCATGGAGTCCTGGCTCCGGTTCCACGCGTGGGCCGCCCGGATGGAGGCGTAGCAGCAGGGTCCGGGAGAAGCCGGAAACGAGGGTGCCCGGCGGCCGAGGCCGCCGGGCACTGCTGTTCTCCCCTCCCCTACCGGCCGGCCGGGGCGAGGGGGACGATGAAGCGGCGCAGCGCGTGGGCGGCGCCCATGGTGGCGCCGAAGCTGGCCACGGGCGACAGCCCGAGGACGAGGGTCCGGGCGGTGCCGGACAGCATGGTGTGCGCGATCGCCATCAGCCCGAATTGCAGGGCGATGCCCGCGATGAGCATGGCGGCCAGGCGGGCGCCGACGGGGAACCAGGCCGGGCCCGGCACGTGCAGGGCCTGCTGGGCGTGGGCGAGGTGGCCGGAGATGTCCTCGGTGGCGGCGCCACACTCGCACACCATCATGGTGCGCCGCTCCCCCGCGATGACGGAGGCGCCGTAGTCGATCTCGTGCCGGATGCCGTGGCGGCCGTCGTCCATCCTTCTGCGCTTCACGCGGCCTCGCTCGTCGTCCTCCTGTGTGCTGCCGGGCCCACCTTAGTGGCGGTCGGCACGCGCACGGCCCCGTTCAGCGCTGACCCGGTCTGTCGGTGGCCCCAACTAGAATCGGTTCATGGGTACTTGATACCTAATCAGCTAAATGTTCCAAATGTGCGCTTACTGCACGCCCCCGAGCCGGAGGACACAGGACGATGACCGCTCCCGCCCAGACCGCTCCCGCCCAGATCGCCCCCGCACCCGAGCGCGCCGACCACGGCCCGTACCAGGCCGCCGACGCGGCCGGCATCAACCGCTACCTCTGGGACCTCGGCCGCCAAGCCGGGCTGATCCCGGCCGCCGACACCGACCGAGGCCGCTGGTCCGCGGCCGTCGTCCACCAGCTGCGCACCGAGCTGCCCGAGCTGCTGCCCCGGCTCGACGCCCTGCGCCCGCTCGGCGCCCGCCGGATCGCGGAGACCCTGCGCACGGTGACCGGGATCGCGGCCGTCACCGCCGACGACGTGCCAGTCCTGGCCGACCGGGGCCTGCTGCGGCGCCTCGGCGAGTTCGAGGGCCACCCCACCTACGGCGCGCTGGAGGCCGAGCAGTGGACGGAAACCGCCGCCCTGGCCGACGTCGTCGGCGAGCGCACCGCCTGGATAGAGGCCTCGCTGTCCACCGCCGGCGCGACGAAGGCCTGCCCCTGGGCGGAGAGCGAGCACGAGTACACCTGGGCCGCGGAGCAGCGCGGCACGGTACCCGGGCGCCTCGGGCGCTGGGCCCGCGAAGACGTCGAGGCGCTGGCGGCCGACACCGAGCTGGCCGAGCAGGTGGAGGGACGGCGCCTGATCCCCGGGGAGCGGGCGGCCGACTATCTCGACATCAGCTACACCCGCGATTTCCCGTACGTCCTGGCCGCCGGGTGGCTGGAGCCGGCGGGCACGTGGTCGAAGTCCATGGGCACGGTGCGCACCGTGGAGGTCAAGCTCTACCGGACCGCCGCCGTTCTCGCGCTGCGCGAGCGCGACGGTGTGGACTGGGAGGCTGTGCGGGCCGTCCCGCCGGGCCGGACTTCGGCCCTGCGCGCCCACACCGTCCGGAAGCCCAGCCGGGCCGAGCTCGCCCGCCGCCTCGCGGCTGCGGTAGCCGAGCAGCACCAGGTGCCGGTGCACCTGCTCCACGACAACGTGCAGGACGCCTGGAGCATCGCCTGCTCACCGCAGGACGAGCTGCCGCTCACCCGCCAGCTGCTGCTCGCCGCTGCCGACGGCAGCGCCGAGATGGAGGCGATCGCCCGCGGGCTATGCCTGAAGGATGCCCGGCTGAGGACGCTGCTGACGGCCCGGGAGGTGTCTGCTCCAGGCGCCGGACTGGTGATCGACTGCGAGACCACCGACCTCTACGACGCGCGGGTGTGTGAGATCGCGGTGATCGACGCCCACACCGGCAAGACCCGGCTGAACCAGCTGATCAACCCGATGACGCCGAACCGCGCCACCCACATCCACGGCATCACCGACGCGATGGTGGCCGACTGTCCTACCTGGGAGGAGATCCTGCCGAAACTGTTCCGGATCACCCGGGGCAGGCGGCTGCTGGCCTACAACAGCTCGTTCGACATGGGCGTGATCACCGGCCACACCCGTGCGGTCGGCCGGCGCCCCGGGCGCCTCGCGGACCAGAAGACATGGTGGTGCCTGATGAACGCCCGGTCGGTGTGGGAGGTCCACCGGGATTACAAGCTCTACGGCCCCCACCGCGCCCTGGGCGATGCGCGGGCCGCCCGGGACGTCCTGCTCTCGATCTCCGAGAGCAAGGGGCTGGTCACCATCGACCCGTCCGGTCCGGCCGTCGGCCGTTGACGGCCCCGGTTGGCCCCACCCGGAACGCGCAGAGGGTGGCGGTAGGGCGTGATGGCTCCGAGAAAGCAGCGGCGGGGCCTCCCGGATTCCGGGAGGCCCCGCCGTTTCGGTGTCAGCAGCCGCAGCCGCAGTTCGCGCACAGGCCGCAGTGCTGGCAGCGCTCGCGCTCCAGGTCGCCGCAGGGCTGGAAGCGGTCGCCGCCGTCGGACTGGGGGTCGGGGCAGTAGCACTCGCAGCAGCTTCCGCACACGTCGTGGGTGCGGTCCTCGCGCTGCCCGTCGATCACGATGGACGATCGGTCTCCGCAGTCCCGGCACCGGCGCAGCTTCAGCTCCGGCGCCGGCGGGCGTGCGGCCACGTCAGCTGCCCACTTCGTGAGCGTGGCGAAGTCGGCGTCGGTGAGTCCGGTGCGCGGGTCCACCACGTGGAGGAGCACCGGCGCTCCGTGGTGGCGGGACAGGTCCCGCTGCATGTTCTCGGGGAAGCCGGCCGCGAGCCACGCGAACGGCCGGTCGATACCGGCGCGCTCCAGGCAGGTGGCGGTGAGCACGTCCCGGCTGCGGTCTCGGATGGTGTCCTTCGGGTCCCACATGGACCTGCCGGGGTCGTCCGGGCGGGCGAAGAAGGACTGGTCTTGCACTGGGATAAAGCCGGGAAGCCGGGTCAGGCCGGCCGATGGGAGCAGCTCTTCGATCTCCTGTGGCTGCCAGGGGCCCACCACGGTGAGGTCGAGCGGGAGGCTCTCCAGGCGGGCGCCGATCTCGGGGTTGAGGTGCACCCAGTGGGACTCGGGCTTGGGGTAAGCCGGGTAGTCCTTCCAGGCCTGGGGGCTGACCGGGTGGGCGGCGTAGCCGGGCAGGCGGCCGGCGCTGCCGTAGGGTGACAGGACGCCGTCGATGTCGAACAGCAGCAGCGGGCGCGCCCGGGCAGCGGTCGTGCCCGGGTCGGTGGTCGGTGAGGCGGACGGCTGTGTGGTCACGGTGCTCTTCGGGTGCAGGCGGGACAGGTCACTGGCATTCAGGAAGGCGGATTCCCCAGGCGGCGGTCAAGTCGTGCATGAGGGTGTCGGGCAGGGTGTCGGGCGGACAGTCCTCGAACACCCCGATCAGGCTGACGGGTTCGGTGTGCAGCCGCTCCAGGACCGCGAGCAGTTCGGGCTGGCGGACGAGCTGGAAGCGTCCGCCGGGCTGGTCGTGCCTGCTGCCCGGGCCGTAGGCGGTCAGCAGCGCCTCGACCCGGCCGCGGTGGGCGTCGGTGAAGGCGCGCAGCCGGGCGGTGTAGGCAGGGCCGTCGTCGGCGATGGTGGGTGCCAGGGCGGCCAGGGCGGTGCTGGTCAGCGTGACGTCGAAGGGCCGGGTTCCTGCGAGTTCGGCGTACAGGGGCAGGACGGCGTGCAGGAGCTCGCCGGCGGTAATCGCGGTTGACCTCCAGGTGAAGGGAGCGGCCTGGGCCATCTTGTCGCCGCGGCGGTTGGACCACTCGAAGACCAGGTGGTGGAGTTCGTCGATACGCGGTCCCAGCTTGCCGTACAGCGCGGCGTTCGCCTCGTTCCAGCCACGGACGTAGTCCTCGCTGGACTCGGGGCCGTTGCCGAGCAGCAGGTCGTTGAGGTGGTGGGCGATGTCGAAAATGTCGCGTCGTCGGGCAGCGATCCGGCCGGGTGGTTGTCCAGGTCCGCTAACAGGTCGGCCACCAGGTGCTGGACGAGGAACTCCGCGGCGGTGGGGACGCGGTAGCCGTCGGAGTCGAAGTCCGCCTTCGCGGCGAGACTGTCGCACCGGGCGGTGAGGAACACTGCGGCGGCCTGGACGTCGGACCGGGTGGGACGCGGGCTGTTCACTGGATGGCCCCTTGAAGGTGATGGGCAGGTTCCGGGGTGCCCCGGGTTGCACGGTGCCCTGGGCTCGCCGAGTAGGGATCGCCTGCGCCGCTCGGTGCCAGTGCAGGTATCCGGCGTGCAGCTCCACGGAGCGGCGGTCGGCCGAGTGGAGTGCGTGCGGCCAGATCGTCGGCGGGGTGGAGCTCGTGTGAGGGGCCTTCGTGTCCAGCAGGTGGTTCGGGGTGGTGCCCAGCGCAGCGGCGAGGCGTTTGAGTTCGAGTGCTTCGACGCCGCGGCGAGCCCGCTCGATTTCGCTGTAGCCCGAGCGCGGGATGCCGAGCGAGCGGGCGACCTCATCCTGGGAGTGTCCGCAGGCGAGGCGGGCCGCACGGATGCGGCCGGCCAGCAATGCCCGCGCGGGTGCGTCGGCGTGAGGCCGGGTCATCCGTCGCCCGCGCAGTCGTGGTCGGCGTCGACGTAGTCGCCATCCTCGGAGTCGGTCTCCCGCGACCGGCCGCAGGTGCAGTCGGCGCGGCCGTCCCAGGCGATCTCGCCGTCGGATCCGCCGTTGTCTTCGCACTCACGGTCGGCGTCGACGATCGTGCCGTCGTCGAAGTGGGCGTCGCCGCCCCTCCCCGCAGGCGTGGCATTGCCAGGTCGCATACCAGCGGATCACCGGGGGTACCGTCCGGACCTGCCGGTGCGCCCGCAACTGTGCTGGCGGTCAGCACGGTTACGCTGCCGGGAGGTTGAGGTCCGGTCGGCGGCGCCGGCACGATGCTGTCGGCGTTCACAGGTCCGCTCCCCCGTCCTCCTGCACGCCACGCATCGGTGCCGCGGGCGGCAGGGCGAGCAGGTCGAAGCGGGCGGTGCCCTCGGTGCTGTCCGCGCCCGGCAGGATGCCGAGGAAGCGCAGGACGGCGATCTGCTGCTGGTCGAGCGTGTCTTCCTGGACTGCGCGGAGCTGCTTGGCCTGCCACTTGCCGGGGCGGAAGTCCGGGTCGTGGGCGAGGCCGGGCCGGTTGACCGGGCCTTCGACGGTTCCGCCGGCGGCGAGGTAGGCGGCGTAGCGGCGGGCCGAGCGGTTCCAGTCGGGAGACTGGCGCCACAGCGGGTCCAGGGCGTCCAGCCGCGAGCGCTGCTCGTCGGTGAGCGCGTCGGGGTTCTCGCGCTGGCGGCGCATCCACATCCCGTCGGCGAAGTCGTCGGTGCGGTGGCCCACCGGCATGGCGAGATGGCCGTACCGGCGGTGGAAGAGGAGTGCGTAGGCCATGCCGCGGTCCCAGGCGTTGGCGCGCTTGGACCAGATCATGCCGATCGCGTCGAGTTCGGTGCGCCGCGCGGGGTCCATGGCGCCGGTGGTGTGGACGTAGCGCTGCTGGTCGAGCCAGGAGATGAGCTCGCCGTACTGCTTCTTGTCGGTGACATCCAGGTGCCCGTGCTCGGCGTAGAAGGCGGCTGCGGCCTTGTACTGGCGTTCCCACTCCTGCGCTCGCGGGCTGAAGGCCCGCAGCTTGAGGGCGCGGAGGATCTCCTGCTGGTGGGCGCCGGCGTCGATGAGCAGCCACTCGATCGGTGATTCCTGCGGCTCCTCGTCCAGCAGAGCCTCGTCTTCGTCGTCGCTGTCGGCCGCGCGGGAGGGCGTCGTGCTGTCCGGGGCGGTGAGCGGGCCGGTCGGGCCGGTGCGGTGGGTGCGCAGCTCGGTGATGCGGCCGACCACCCGGGAGTCGACGGAGGCCAGGGCCCGCAGGACCTGGAGGATCGTCTTGTAGGGGCTGGCGTTGATGGCGTCGTCGGCCTCGGTCTGGACGGCCTGGCCGGCGTCGGTGACGTCCATCGGGTCGGCGGCGGGGAGGTCGTCGGCTTCGCTGCCGTCGGTCTCGGCGCTCGGGGTGGGCAGGTAGACCGGCATGATGATGTAGGCGATCTTGCCCTGCTGCGGGCGCTGCCGGACGGCCCGGCCGAAGGCCTGAACGATGTCGATCTCGGAGGACTTCGGGTCCGCGAAGACGATCGCGTCCACGGCCTCGATGTCGATGCCCTCGCCCAGGAGCCGGGCGTTGCAGAGGATTCCGCACTCCTCGCCGTCGTCCCCGGTGTGAGCGGAGAACCTGCGGAACGCGTCGCGGCGGTCCTTGAGCTTGTCGGTGCCCGCGATGGCCGCGGTCCAGATCCGCTCGGGCCGCGCGTAGTCGGCCAGCGGGTCGCCGGCAGCCTGGCGCGCCTTGTCGACCAGGAGGTCCGCTGTCTCCAGCAGGGTGCCCGAGAACTTCCGGGCGGCGCTGATCCGGGAGTGGAAGGTGATGACGCGCCGCAGTCCAAGGGCCGCGATCGCGCGCAGGACGGCGACCTGGAGGGCGAGGCGTTGCAGGTCCTCGTTGGTGCGCTGGGAGCGCAGGTCCGCGACGGCGGGCAGCATCAGCAGGTCCGCGAGGTCCTGGTCGGTGACGACGGGAACCAGCACCCGGTAGTCGGCGACCCAGCCTTCGGTCTGGGCCTGGGTGTAGCCGTAGCGGGCGACGATCTTGCCGTAGGTGCGCTGGTCGTCCATGGAGTACAGGAGGGGGACCTTGCCGACGACCAGGTCGGTCAGGTCGTCGGTGCCGGGGCGTCGGGCGGAGATGCGCGGGGTAGCGGTGAAGTAGAGGCGGGCCACCGCCGGGACCTTGTCGTCCTCGTGGATGGCCGCCCACGGCTTGTCGACCGAGCCGGCGGTGCGGTGGGCTTCGTCGACGACGACCAGGTCCCAGGGCGCCAAGGCGAAGTCCGCGTGGGCCTGGACGATGCGCTCCAGCGAGGCGTAGGTCGCGTAGACGGTGATCGGCTGGCCCGGCTCGGCGCTGTGGACCAGGTCGGTAAGGCGGGCGGCGTCGGTGGTGACATCGGCCCTGATGTCACCACCGGCCTCGGCGCGCTCCAGCGCTTCGTCGCGGGAGCACACCGCGACGGCAAGTCCCCGGCGCCCGTGGCGGGTGCTCCAGGCGTTGGCCGTCTGCTCGGTCAGCTCGATCGTGGGGACGAGGACCAGGACGCGGCCGTAGCGGGCGAGACGGCGGGCGCACTCGGCGGACACCGCGGTTTTCCCGGAGCCGCAGGTCATCTCAACCGTGGCGCGGCCGCCGTTCTTGACCTCGCGGCACGCGGTGGTGGCGATGGTCTTCTGGTAGTCCCGCAGCGGGGTGACGGTGAGCCGGGGGGTCTTGAGCCGGCGGCGCGGGTGCGGCGGGGCGGCCGGAAGCGCGCGTTCTTCCCGCTCGGCGGACGGGGACTGGGTGCCGGTGGCGGACGTCTCCACGGTCGGGTGGTCCTCTGCTTCTGTTCGGGCGGGGCGGTCAGTTGTCGGTCTCGGTCTGCGCCAGGTCGAGGCTCTCGTGGTCGAGGTCGTGGTACTTCCACGGGTCGTATCCGCCGGGCAGGGGGCCGGCCTCAGCTCGCCGCACCCGGCGCCGCCGAATGGGCAGAGCTGGAGGCGGCCGGGTGCTCGGCGGCGCCCCGGCTGTAGCGGTGGCGGACTGCCGTGTCCTTGACTCCCAGGCGCTGGCCGATGCGGGCCCAGGACGGGGCGGGCCGGCAGACGTCGCGCAGTGCGAGCACGAGTTCGTCGGCCAGGGAGTCGAGCTGCTGCTGGGCGTTGGAGACGTCGGCCAGCAGGGCGAGCAGGGTGTCGGCGCGCTGGTCCTCGGGGACCGGGTACAGCCGGTGCTTGATGAGCGCGAGGTGCTGGCGGGCACTGAGGGCGGACTGGACCAGGGCCGCGGTGCTGCGCTCGCCGGGGGTGAGGGTCTCGTTCCAGGCCAGCGTGGCGCGCCGGGTGGCCGAGGTCAGCTGCCGGAACTGGGCCAGGGCGTCGAGGCAGTGGGTGCACAGGCCGGGGAGGGCGTCGGCGGGGTCGGCGCCGGTGTCGAGGTGGCCGTCGAGGGCTGCCAGGACCGGCGCCTGGCAGAAGGTCTGCAAGGGGGTCATGCCCAGGTGGGCGACGGGGACTTCCTGGCCCTCGGAGGTAGGCGCGAGGGCTTTGACGTAGGGCAGACGCGGGGGCAGCACAGCACATCTCCTTGCTATGAATAGCAGATGGCTTGCTAAATCTAGCAAGCCATCCCGCTTTGCGGCAACCCTATGTGGCGACCCTTTCACACCTCGTGATCACCTGAAGGTGTCTCCTTTACGGCTCGGCGCAGCGGGAGCACCTTCGCGTCGGACTCCGGTGCCGGGGGCCGACAGCGGTGATCGGCCTGCCAGGCCTTGGCCTCCTACTCGGTACGGTGTCGAAGCCCGAGTGCCAGCATGTCCGGCAGGTGGTGGTGCGGGTCTCGGCGTCGAAGACGTACGGCTTGTACATCTGGGCGCTCCCTTGCGGTGGTGGAGCGTGGCGGGGGTCAGCGGCGTCGGCCGCGCGTGGTCGGCGGGTTCGGTACCCAACCGCGGATCTGGAGCCAGCGGATGTCTGCGTCCTCCACCGCCCGGTCCGTCTCGACCAGCCAGGCCTTCACCGCGGCCGTGACGTCGCCGCGGTGCTGCGCCACGCGGCGCGACCATTCGCTGGCGTCGAAGCCGATGATCCGCTCGCCGCGGCGGCCGACCGTCTGCGAGCCGTACTTGCGCTCCTCCGTCCCGTCCGAGCGAGGGACGACACCGCGGCGCAGGCCTGGGGAGTCCTCTCGGGATCCGGCGGCCATCGTGAACTGGTCCGCTTTCATGCGGACCGTGATGGCGATCCGGCCGTGGGCCTTCGCGGTCTCGTGGACGACGTCCGCGAGGTGGGAGGCCCCGGACTGGATGGCCTGGTGGCCGGCGGTGCCGGTGCTCGACCGCCCGAGGGTGCCGATGATGTTCTTACCGCGCACGCGGGCCTTCTGTCCGGTGCGGGTGCGGCGGTCGGTGATGTGCTGCTGGGCGATCTCCGTCAAGAACTCCAGGTCGCGCTCGCCGCCGCGCACGGCACGCAGTACCTCCTGGAGGGCGCCGATGTACGCCTTCCCCTTGCCGCCGCCCTTGGTGAAGATCTGGGTGATGATCGAGGCGTTGCGGCCAATCATCCCGGCGACCTGGCTGCGGTTGTAGCCGAGGTCGATGAGGTCCTGGGCGAGACGGCCGGCTTCGTTCAGCGGTGGGGGCTCGGAGGTCGGGCTCATGGCTTCCTCGGGTGCGGTGCGGGCGGAGGCGGGTTGACGGGGTCGATGCCGGAGGGAATGTGGGCGGGCTGCCGGGCCGGACGCACGAGGTGTGCGTCCGGCCCATCGTCAGCGCCGATGTGACCGGCTCAGCTACGTTGGGCGGCGAGGTGGGCCCGGCCGCGACCCCGCAGGACCATCAGCTCGTCCACGGTGGTCGGCGCCGCGACGGGGCCCGGCAGCAGGCCCTTGAGCAGGTACTCGCCCGGCGCGCCCCGGTAGGGCCAGCGCGGGTCCTCGGCGAGGTCCAGGTAGATCGCGTCGGTGCGGAAGGCGACCACCGAGCCAGGCGGCATGTGGAGGGCACCGACCCCGGTCTCGGTCCCCGCCTCCTTGTCGCGCATCGTCATCGTCAGCAGGGCTGCGCGCGCGCCGCCCCACACTCCGGCGGCCCAGTGCGGGTGCGGATCCGACGCCGAGTGGGACAGACGCCGCCAGGTGATCCCGCTCTCGTCCTGGCTGAGGATCTCCGCTCCGTCCGGCACCTCCTCACCGCGGGGGGTGAAACCGGTGTTCAGGGTGGGCCCCTGAGCGAAGGCACCGATGGTGTACAGGAGGATGGAGCGGACGGCGCGGGCCGCGAGGTAGGAGGCCTGGCGCACCCGGGGGTCGCCGTTCACCTGCGAATTGGCCACCAGCTTGGACCAGGTCTCCTTGAGCTTGGTCGCCCACAACTTGAGTGGGGCACCCGCTTCCCAGACGAGCCCGTCCAGGATCTCGATCCCCCACGGCCCGATCGGGTTCTTGAGCGCCACGAAGACCTCCGGCCCGCTCGCCCAGGTGGTGAACCTAGTGCCGGGCTTTGCGGGGTAGTCCCAGGCGCGCTCGCCGAACACCGGCGCCGGCAGGAGGCCGACGTGCTGCCACCCGGCGGGCACGGTGACCCGGATGTTCCAGTGCGAGGGGGCCATCAGCGCGGCCTCCTGCTCCGACTCGGACAGCACGGCGAAGCCCCGGGCGGTCAGCCGCCGCGGCTCGCCCACCCCCGACTTCCAGGTGTGCTTGGCGTAAGCAAAAGTCCGGTCGAGCTCCACCAGGCCCGACAGCCGCTCCGACACTCGCGGGGGCAGGATCAGCTCGGTGCGGCCCTGCCCGGCGGTGGCGTGCATCAGCTCGCGCACCTCCATGCCGGGCGCCGGGTAGCCCCGCGCCCAGTCGCCCTTCGTCGGGATGGTGCGGCGCCACAGGTCCAGGCCGGTCAGCGAGGGGAACCCGAGCAGCGCCGCCTTCTCCCAGCCCCGGTTAGCCCGCAGCGCGTTGTACAGCAGGAGGAAGGCCGCGCGCACGAGGGCGACGTCGGCGCCCTTCGTGTCGAACCACTGGCCCGCGGAGAGGATCTCGACACCCTTGTCCTTGGGAGCCGGGTTGACGCGCTTGTACCGGCCCACGGGGTGGCGCTCGTGGGCGAAGTGCCCGGCCGCCGCGTCCCGTCCTCGCCCGGCAGCGACGCCCCACTTCTGGGAGGGGGTGTTGAGCCAGGCCGCCACCGCGGCGATGAGTGTCGGGTAGCGCTCGGCGCCGATGTGCCAGGGGTCGCCCGCGGTGATGTAGATCCGCTCGGTGCCCGGCGCGGCGGCCTGCACCGCGTCGAGGATCTCCCCGGGAGTGCGCCCGCCGAGGTCGACCCGGACGACCTGGTCCTTGAGGGTCATTTCGCCGGTCGCGGCGTCGAGGAACACCATGCTGCGCATGGTGTGGTCGAAGTTCGGCCGGGTGGAGACCAGGTTCGGGTCGAGCCGGGTGAAGTCGGCGCCCGCCGCACCGGTAGGGATGCTCGGCAGCTCACGGAAGCCCGACTCCTGGACCTGCGGGCGCTCCTCGGCCGCGGGCGTCTGCTCGGGCACGGCAGTCGCGACCGTGGGCTGCTCGGCCTCGGAGGTGCCGGTGCCGGGCTCGGGCGCGAAGGCCGTGCCCTCAGCGGGGGCAGGCTCCGGCTCGACGACGCTGGCGGCGGGTACGGGCTCGGCGTCGGTGGTGACTGGTGCCGACTGGGCAGGGGCCGGCTCCGGCTGCGGCTGGGCGGCCGGGGCCGTGGTGCGCCGGTCTGCGGGGGTGGGGTCCAGGAGGGGCGCGATGTCGACGACGTCACCCACCGACATGCCGCCGGCCTTGGCGATGACGTCGGCCTTCGCGCCCTCGAAGGACGCCAGCTGCATCACCTGCCGGGCGCGCTGGTCTCCGAGCTTGGCACGGGCTGCTGCCGCTGCCGCGACGACCTTCTCAGCGGCGGCGACCTCCTTGTCGGCCTGGCCGATCGCGGTGCGCAGTTCGCGCAGCTTGGCCAGCCCGTTGTTGTACTCCTGGCGTCCCATCACTCCCCCGTTCCGTTGGTCGCGTCGGTTGCGGCGTTGACGCCACCAGGAAGGGGGTTCAGCCAGTCGGCGTCCCCCTCCGTGCCGTAGATCTCCGCCAGCCCGACGAGCAGATAGCGGTAGGCCTCGCGCTGACGGCCCCGCGGTTCGGCGGCCCCCGACTCCCAGCGACCGAAGAGCTCACGCGAAACGCCGCCCACGGCTTCGGCGGCCTGGGCCTGGGTGAAGTCGCCCTGCGTGCGCAGCCGCTTGCGTTCTTGGGGGGCCGGTAGTGGCGCACTGCGGGCCCTGGCCTTGTCGAGCAGCCGGTCCACGGCCGGAAATGGCGATGAGTCAGTCATCAGTACCTCCACCTCCAGAGTACCACCGAATGCGCATTGGCATCACATAGACGTCACATGTATCCGACATGAATATCTCACTGGCGTCACTTTGCGGGCCAGGGGCGCCGGACGGCCGGGATATGCCTGTCGGACGACGGCGAGTAGTTCAGTGGATCGCTCATGCGGTGCGGTCAATTGTTCAGTCCGTTGGTCAGTGACCTGCGGACTGCGGCCGACGCCCCGGGTGGGCCGCCCCACTGAACGATTCGATGCGCAGAACCGGCCCCCGGGCCAGTGCGCTGGATAGTTCAGTGCCCTGGTCAGAGGCCCGGGCACTGAACTCTTCGCTGTTGTCCGACAATGCGCCGACGGGGGCGGCTGACCTGTGACAGCGAAGCCGGGACGGTTGTCATCGAAGTCGGGACAACGGCTGCTTGTGTCAGCGAATCCAGGAAGCAGCGCAGTTTG
>NZ_JBHXEG010000129.1:0-17118 GCF_042724935.1 Kitasatospora sp. NPDC127060 | reverse complement strand
CGCCCGGGCCTCCAACGCTCTGCTGCGGCTGGGCGAAGCCTCCGCGACCAGGTCCGCTCGATGACGGGCTGGGCACGGCGGGCGGCCCGCAGGTCTTCACGAAAGGGGGGTGGAAATGGGGCTATGCGGTCGAAGCGGCCAGCACGGAGTCGATCTGCTCCCGGAGCTCACGGATCGGCGACTGCGTGGCGAACGGCGCCGTCTCCGTCCTGAGCTCGGTGAGCCGGTCGCCGACGCGGGCTGAGGTGAGTGTCCGCAGGAGGTCGAGTGCGGTGCGGGCCTGGCTCGCAGCGCCGTCCAGTTCGCCGACGGCGAGGTGGGTGCGGGCCAGGCCGATGTGGTCGAACGCGGTGGAGCGGACGCGGCCGGCGGGCCGCAGGCTCATCGCCTCGGTGATCATCGCGGTGGAGCGTTCGGCTCGCCGGAAGCGTTCGTTGCCGCTGCTCTGCCGGGCGGCGATCTGGTGGGCGATCCCGAGGGTGGCGCAGAGTTCGGAGCGGTCGAACCACCGCAGGTAGTCCGGGACGTCGTCGCCTGGGTCGGTGCGCTCGAAGGCGGTCTCGGCGGCCGCGGCGGCGGCGTCGGACTCGGGCAGGTGGCCGTCGATGGCGCGGAAGCGTGACTCCAGGGCGGCCAGCAGGGCCTTGGTGGCGGGCCCGGCCTGGTGGCGGGAGCCGTACTGGGCAAGGGCGAGGAGGTCGAGGGCGTCCTTGATGTGGTCGAGGTGAGACATCTGCCGGGCCATGCACTGGAGGATGTGGGCGCCCAGGGCCTTGTCGCCGCCTTCGGTGGCGGCGTGGAGGGCAACGACGAAGAGGCGCTGGGCGCTGCCGTGCTTGCCGGCGTCGAAGCTCATCCAGCCGGCCACGGACCCAAGGTCGGCGACGGCACGGAACAGCTGCTTCCCGACGTCCTCGGTGTAGGTGGCGGTGTCCAGCAGGGCGTTGGCGTCGTGCATGGTGGCGACGACCGCCTTGCGCGTCACGCCGCCGCCCAGGCGGTTGTCGGCCTCGCGGAACATCGTGGTGAGCGCCCGGATGCCTTCGACGTCGTTCATGCCGATCCGGCCGGTGAACGGCTCGGCGCGTGGGGTCAGGACGGTGGGTTCGGCGTAGGGCCAGCGTTCCAAGGGGCGAATCAGGGCCTCGCCGGTCATCACCTCGGCGGCGTCGTCGGAGCTGGAGCTGATCATCATGTCCGTCCGGGTCAGGTTGGCGATGGCGGTGACCGTGCTGCCGGAGTGCCACGGCAGGTCCACGCCGCTGCGCAGCACGGGGCGGTCGGGTCCGGGTAGACCGAGGTCGGCGGGGGCGAGGGGGATGCCGAGGCGCTCGCTGAACAGGGCGGCGAGGATCTCGGGGACCGGGGAGCGGGGTGCCTCGCCGGCCTGCAGCCAGCGCCGGACGCGGCTCTCGTCGGGCCGCACGTTCGGTTCGCCCTGGGCCGCGGCGCGGTCGCCGACCCGGCGGGCGAGCTCCTTGCGGCCGAAGCCGGTCAGGTCGAACCAGTGCCGGAGCTGGGCGTTGCCTTCGGTGCGCTGCGCGTTGCCCACGGGTGCGGCCCTTCGACGATCCGCCATTACCACGAGCGTAGGCTGACCGACCGTCAGTGGGGGCTCGCCGGCGGGATTCGCCGATTTTCGCCGCGGCCTGCGCCGTCCGCCCACCCTTGCGTTCGCCGTCCAGCGCGGCACCCCGCCCTCTGACGATCACCTTGCGTGATCTGGTGATCTCGAAGCGTGTCCACCCGATCGGGGTGGCTTCCTCACCGAGGGGGCAGTTGATGCGCAACCAGACCTTGCCGCAGTCGGCCGAAGCCGAAGCGGCGCGCCTGCTGGCCGACGACGCGCGGTACTTGTGGCACTCGTGGTCGCCATCCGGGACGGCCGGGCGCGGGGGCATGGTGGTGACCGGCGGCCGGGGCTGCGAGGTGTTCACGGTGGACGGCCGCACCTGGCTGGACGCTCGGGCCGGGATGTTCAACGCCGCGCTCGGCTACGGCCGCACCGACGTCGCCGACGCCATGCACGCCCAGGCCCAGCGGCTGGCAACGTACACCCTGACCCAGGCCGCGACGGTGCCCGCCATCGAACTCGCCCGCCGGATCGCCGGCCTGACGGGGCAGAAGGAGCTGTCGCGGACGTTCTTCTGCCACTCCGGGTCCGAGGCGAACGAGACCGCGGTGAAGGTCGCCCGGCAGTTCCACGCCCTGCGCGGCGACCCCGGGCGGCGCACGATCCTCTCCCTGGCCGACGGCTACCACGGCTCCACCCTGGCCACCGCGGCGATGTCGCAGATCCCGGCGGCGCGGGCCGGCAACGAGCCGCTGCCCGCCGGCTTCGTCCACGCCCCCGCGCCGCGCTGCCCGGAGTGCGCGGCCCGCCGACCGCACCGCACCTGCGCGGTGCCCGGGCCCGAGGCGGTCGAGCAGGCGCTGCTGGCGGCCGGCCCCGAGACGGTGGCCGCGATCGTCCTGGAGCCGGTCCTCGGCGTGGCCGGGGTGTGGCCGCTTCCGGCCGGCTACCTGCGCCGGGTCCGCGAGCTGTGCGACGAGTACGGCGTGCTGCTGGTCCTGGACGAGGTGATGACCGGCATCGGGCGCACCGGAGCCTGGTTCGGCTACCAGCACCACGGCATCACCCCGGACATCGTGACCCTGTGCAAGGGGCTGGGAGCCGCGTACGCCACCGTCTCCTCCGTCACCGTCCGCCAGAGCATCTACGAGGCGTTCTCCGCGGATCCGCTGATGGGCGGCCTGCGGCACGGCGTCACGACCGGCGGCCACGCCACCGCCTGCGCCGGGGCCCTGGCTGTGCTGGACGCCGTCGAGCGCGAGGACCTGGTCGCGGGCGCCGCCCGCACCGGGGCGCTGCTGCTGGAACGGCTGGCCAAGCTGCGCGATCTGCCCGCAGTGCACGACGTACGCGGGGCCGGGCTGCTGCTCGCCGTCGAATTCGACACCCCGGAGCAGGCCGCCCAGGTCGACACCGCGATGAACGACGACGGGGTGCTGGCCCGACTGCAAGGTGCGGCCGTCACCCTCGCCCCGCCGCTCACCCTCAGCACGGAACAGGCCGAGCGGATCGCCGACTCCCTGGAGCGCGCCGCCCTCGCCTTGGACGCGCGCCTGTGAGCGCGCACCCCACCATCGTCCTGCCCTGCGCCGGGAAGGGCAGCCGCCTCGGCCTGCCCTTCCCCAAGGAACTGCTCCCCGCCGGCCCCGGCCTGGTGGCGATCGACTCCGTGCTGCGCCTGGTCGAGGAGACCGTCGTCGACGTCCGGCTGCTGCTGGTCACCGCGCCCGGCCGGGAAGCCACCGCCCGGTACGTGCGCGAGCGTAGCGTCGCACCCCTCGCCGTCGTCGAGCAGGACCCGGCGCTGCCGGAGCTGGCCGGGGCGATCCGCTCGGCCCTGCCCTGGTGCCCGGGCCCGGTGCTGGTGCTGCTGCCCGACCAGGTGCTCGCCGATCCGGCGCCGGGCCTGCTGGACTGCGCCCTCGCCGCGCTGGCCGACAGCCCGGCGTGCTTCCTCGCCGCGCCCGAGGCCGACCCGCGGCGGATCGCCGTCGACGGGGCGCTCGCCACCGAGCCCGGCCCGGGCGGCCTGCGGCGGCTGACCGCCCTGGCCGACAAGCCCGGCCCTGACCGCACCGGCGGATTCGACCGGGTCTGGTTCGGCTTCGGCTTCCAGCAGGCCTCCGCCCGCCAGGTGCTGGAGCAGATGCACGCCGCCGCCGAGCACCGCCTGACCGAGGACGACTTCCGCACCGGCCCCCTGGCCGGCGCCCCGGTCATCGACTGCCCGCCGTTCACCGACCTCGGCACCTGGCCCGCCTTCACCCGCCACTGGAAGGACAGCACACCGTGCAACTGACCGCCTTCACCGGCCCGTACACCGTTGGCGACAACATCGGCGGGATCGGCCTGCGCTTCTGGGAGCTCGCCTGCGCGCTCGCCGAAGCCGGCATCGACGTCCACCTCGTCTGCCCGCCCGGCTCCGACACCACCTGGAGCAGCGACCGCGTACGGGTCACCGTCTTCGACGAGGACACCTGGCGCACCGTCGTCGAGACCAGCGACGCCGTGATGACCGGCGCCGAGGCCGACACCCGCGTCATCCTCCACGCCCACACCACCGGCCGCCTGCTGATCGCCGAGACCGGCGTCCCGGTCGAGCAGCTCGACTACGACCGGCTGCGCAACGCCCCCGACCCCGCCGACGCCTACCAGGAGGTGATGGACCAGTACCTGTTGCAGGTCGTCACCGCGGACCACCTCCTGGCCCGATCCGACGTGGAGCGCGCCGGCCTGTACGCGACCCTGGCCGCCCTCGGGCGCCTCACCCCCGCCGAGCACACCCGCTCCCGCACCCTGGACCACCTCGTCTCCCTCCTTCCCATCGGATTCGGTGCCCGCGCCGACGCCGTCCTGGCCACCACCCCGATCACCGCGCAGCCGGTCGAGTTCTGCTGGTCCGGCGGGATCTGGGACTTCTACGACACCGAGGCCGTCTGCGCGGCGACCGCTCTGCTGCGCGACGAGGGCATGTCCGTGCGCACCCGCTTCCTCTACGCGCCGCCGCCCGACCAGGAGATCCTGGAGGCCGCCCGCCTGCACCGCGCCATCGAGGAGTACGGCCTCCAGGACCTCGTCCTGCTGCACCCCGGACCGCTGCGCCACAGCGAGCGCGACTCCCTGATGCTCGCCACCCGCGCCCTGGTCTGCCTCGCCCGCCCCGGCGTCGAGAACGAGCTGTGCCACCGGCTGCGGCTGCGCGACGCCCTGCTCTACCGCACCCCGGTCGTCGTGGACTCCCACGGCGCCTCCGGCGACTGGATGCGCCGCCTGGGCATCGGTCTGGCCGTCGACACACACGACGTGCGGCAGGTCGCCGACGCCATGGCCGCGCTGACCCGCGACGACCACCAGCTGACCGCCTGCCTGCACGCGATCGAACGCGAGCGCCCCCTGCACCGGATCGAGGCCAACACCGGCCCCCTGCTGCGCGCCCTCACCGACGGCCGGCCCGCCACCTGGGCCGACCGGCGTTGGCGCGACGAGGTGGTGGCGCAGATCCTCGCCCGCAGGCCCGCCCTCGCGCACTCCCCGCTCCAGCTCGTCTGACCACGTCCCACCAGATCGCATCGGAGAGAACACCGTGAGCCCTGTCGCCTTCGCGTCCGGCCAGCTGGACGCCTTCCTCGCAGCCGCCGCCTCCACCGGCCGGCCCGGGCTGCCCGCCTTCCCCACCGACCTGCCCGAGCCCCTGCACTTCGCCTCCTACGAGCTCACCCGAAGCGAGTCGGCGCTGCTGGCCCGCCGCGTCCAGCGGGCCGGATTCGCCGTCGTCGATGTGACCGAGGAGCCGACGGAGCAGAACCTGACCGCCCTCGCCGCCCGGCTCGGTCTCGGCGACCCGTTCGTTCCCCCGATCTACCGCCGCCCCGGCGCCGTCACCGTCGCCAGCAGCGGCGTCTCCACCCTGACCGCCACCGCCGACGGCGTCGCCCACCCGGCCGTGTCCGCCAACGGCCAGGGCCTGCACGTCGACGGACTGCTCCAGCCGATCGGCACCGTGCGCACCTCCGTGCTGCTGTGCGCCCGCCCCGCCGCCCAGGGCGGCGTCTCCACCCTGTTCAACTCCACCGCCGCGTTCTGGGCTCTCGTCGGCGAAGACCCGCAGGCCGCCGAGACGCTCATGGGCTCTGGAGTCCTCACCCGCACCGCCAGCGTGAACGGCTCCACCGACCAGGCCACCGGCCCCGCGTTCGCCGTCGTCGACGGCCAGCTCCTCACTCGCTACAGCCGCGACGGCAACGACACCTGGACCCCCGCCCCCGGCCAGGACGCCGCCCTCGACCGCGCACTGGAGGCGATGGACGCCATGGCCCAGCCCGGTTCCCCGTACGCCGCCGAGCTCACCCTCGCCGCCGGGCAGGGCCTGGTCTTCGCCAACAGCCGCCTGTGCCACGGCCGCACCGTCTACCTGGACGACCCGGCTGCCCCGCGGCGGATGCTGCGCGGCCTGTTCACCCGGGACACCGCCGCGTGAGCGCCGACCTCGGCGCGCTGTCCGGCGCCAGGGCGGCCATCGCCGCCCTGGCCCGCCAGCAGCAGCACGCCGCCGCGACCCTCAACCTGATCCCCTCCGAGAACAGCGCCTCGCCGCTCGCCCGCTGGGCGCTGGCGGGCGACGCTGGCGGCCGCTACTTCTTCAACACCAGTGGCGACCCGGACGGCTGGGCGTTCCCGGCGGCACGCGACGCCTCCGAGGCCGAGACCGGCCTCACCGTGCCGCTGCTGCGCCTGCTCACCGGGGCCCGGCACGTCAACGTCCGGCCGCTGTCGGGCCTACACGCCATGACCCTCGTGCTGTCCGCGTGGGGCGGTAAACCCGGCACGCCGGTGCTCACCGTCCACCCCGACCAGGGCGGCCACTACGCTACCGCCTCCCTCGCCCGCCGCCTGGCCCTCAGCCCCGTCCTGACCACCGGACCCGACCCGCACACCCTCGACGCGGAGCTGCTCCACCACCAGGTCGCCGCCCACCGGCCGCAGCTGGTCTACCTCGACCAGTCCCACGTCCTGTTCCCCGCCGACGTCGCCGCCGTCGCCGAAGCCGTCAAGGCCGCCGACGAGCACGCCGTGCTGTACGCGGACGTCTCGCACACCCTCGGCCTCGTCCTCGGCGGCGCCCTGCCCAACCCGCTCGCCGCCGGCGCGCACGCCTTCGGCGGCTCCACCCACAAGACCTTCCCGGGCCCGCAGAAGGGCATGGTCGCCACCGGCCGGGACGACCTCGCCGACACCCTCCACCAGGCGCAGTACGACATGGTCTCCAACCACCACCTCGCCCCCACCTGCGCGCTCGGCCTAGCCTGCGCCGACTTCCTCGCCGCCGACCCCGCCGCCTACGCCACCGACACCATCGCCGCCGCCCAAGCCCTCGGCCAGGCCCTCCACAAGAACCAACTGGTCCCCGAGGCCGCCGACCGCGGCTACACCGCCACCCACCAGCTGTGGCTCAACACCGCCCCGGCCGGAGTCGACGGCCGCGAAGCCCACCGCCGCCTCACCGCCGCCGGCATCCACACCAACGTGCTCACCGACCTCCCCGGCCTGGCCGGCACCCCGGCGCTGCGCCTGGGCACCGCCGAAGTGGTCGGCGCCGGGCTCACCGTCCAGGACATGGACCAGGTCGCCGAGCTGATCGCCGACGCCATCCACGACCACCGGCCCACCGCTGCCATCGCCGCGGACGTCGCCAACCTCCGCGCCGCCCGCACCAGCCGCTGGCAGCTTCACCGCCACCCCGACGTCGCCGCCTATATAGAGGAGAGCTTCGCGTGAGCGCACCGGCACTCGACTGCATCACCGCCACCCGCGCCGGCCGCCCGCTGGGCGAGGCCGCCATCACCGGCCTGGTCACCGGCTACCTGGACGGCCGCGTGCCCGACTACCAGCTGGCCGCCTGGCTCATGGCCGTAACGTGCAACGGCCTCACCCTGGAGGACACCACCGCCCTGACCCGCGTCCTCGCCGCCACCGGCCAGCAGCTCAACCTGCGCGAGCTGGCGCCATTCGTCGCCGACAAGCACTCCACCGGCGGCATCGGCGACAACACCACCCTGGTCCTTGTGGCGCTGCTGGCCGCCGTCGGCATCCCCGTCGGCAAGCTCACCGGCCGCTCCCTCGGCCACCACGGCGGCACCGTCGACAAGCTGGAGGCGATCAGCGGCCTGCGCCTGCCCGCCGATGCCGACGAGTTCACCAAAGCCCTGACCGCCACCGGCATCGGCCTCACCGGCCAGTCCGACCACCTCGCCCCCGGCGACGGCGCCCTCTACGCCCTACGCGACGTCACCGGCACCGTCGACTCCATCCCCCTGATCGCCTCCTCGATCATGTCGAAGAAGCTCGCCGCCGGAGCCAGCGCCTGCGTCCTGGACGTGAAGACCGGCCCCGGCGCCGTCCTCACCGACCCCGCCCAGACCCTGGAACTCGCCCGCCTGATGGTCGACATCGGCAACCAGGCCCACCTGCCCACCCGCGCGGTCATCAGCGACATGAGCCAGCCCCTCGGCTACGCCATCGGCAACGCCCTCGAAGTCGCCGAAGCCGTCCACGCCCTGTCCGGCCGACACGTCCCCGGCCTCACCGACCTGACCCTGGCCCTCGCCGAACTCATCGCCACCCAGGCCTGGCCCAACCACACCACCGACCAGATCCGCCACCGCCTGCACACCGCGCTCGCCGACGGCAGCGCCCTGGCCGCGCTGCGCCGCTGGGTCGAGCACCTCGGCGGCGACGCCCGGCAGATCGACGCCCCCGCCCTGCTCCCAGCCGCCGACGTGCGCCTGCCCGTCACCGCGCCGGCAGGCGGGACCGTCCACCGGATCGACGGCGACGAGCTCGGCCGCATCGCCGCCGAACTGGGCGCCGGCCGCGCCCGCGCCGACAGCCCCGTCGACCCGGCCGTCGGCATCCAGCTGCACGTGCGGGTCGGCGACCCCGTCCGGTCCGGCGACCCCGTCGCCGAACTCCACCTGCGCACCGCCCACGACCAGGCGGTGCTGCTGGAACGCGCCGCGGCCGCGTTCACGGTCGCCGACGGGCCCGCCGCCGCGCCGCCGCTGATCCACCACACCATCTGACCCAGCCAACGAAAAGGGCCCCGGCGGCATGATCCGGCGGCCGGGGCCCCCGAGGAAAGGCACCAACCCCGACATCACCGCACCACCCGCCCCGCAAGGAGGCACCCGTGCCCACCACCGCCAACCGCCCCGCCGTCGACGGCCTGCTGGTCGACATGGACGGCCTGTTCCGCCACTGGCGCGACACCGGCGCCCGGCGCGGCGAGCAGCTCGCCCAGCTGCCCGCCGGCACCTTCGACACCTACGCCTACCGCCACCCCAGCTACCGGCTCGCCCAGCTCGGCGTACTCACCGACCAGCAGTGGGCCGACGACGTCGCCCGGCGCCTCACCGCCGCCTTCGGCCCCCGCGCCCTGGACGCCATCGGACCGTGGCGCGCCGACCGGGGCGAGACCGACCCGGTCATGCTCGACCTCCTCACGCAGGCCCGCCGCCACGTCCCGGTCGGCGTCCTGTCCAACACCACCGACGCCTTCCGGGCCGACCTGGCCCACCACGGCCTCGCCGACGCCTTCGACCACGTCTTCCCGACCGCCGAACTCCACGTCGACAAGCCGGCCCCGCTCGCCTTCCGCACCGCCGCCCAGGCGATGGGCCTGCCGCCGGACCGGCTGTTCTTCACCGACGACGAGCCGCCCTACGTCGCCGGAGCCCTCCACGCCGGGCTGCGCGCCGAGCTCTTCACCGGGCCGGAGGCCTTCGCCGCCGCCCTCACCCGCCTCGGCATCCCCGTCACGGCCACCAAGACGCTCGCTCCGGCGGCCTGACCATGGCGAGCCTGCGGCCCGGCGACTACCGGACGGGCGCTCCGACGAGCTCCAGCACCTGGCCGGCCAGCTCCGCCGTCGGCAGCACACCGTCCAGCAGCACGGTGTCGCCGGGCAGCAGGTCCACCGCCGCCGCGCACCGCTCGATCTGCGCCCGGCGCCACACCCGGGTCTCCTCATCCGCAGCCGGGTCGTCCGGCGTGAAGGACTGCGCGTCGATACGGGCGCGCAGCACCTCGGCCGGCGTCTTGAGGAAGACGTGGTGAAGCCGGGCGCCCGTGCCGCGGATCGCGTCGTGGATCTTCTGGAGGTACTCGGGGACGACCAGGGTCATCGGAACGATCAGCGGGCGCTCGTACTCGCCGAGCATCCGGATCGTCATGGCGGCGACCAGCTCGCGCCACACCGGCAGGTCCTGGTAGTCGCCGGTCGGCGTCTCCACCAGCCGCTGCACGGTGGCGCCGACCACCTCGGGGTCGAAGAGGATCGCGTCCGGCCACCGCCGAGACAGCTCCTTGGCCAGGGTGGTCTTACCGCCGCCGAACGGCCCGTTCAGCCAGACGACCGTGCGCTGCTCACTCATGATCTTGGTTCCTCTCCGGAGTTCCACGATCCCACAGTGCTGTACCGACGCTCGACAGTAGCCGTCCGGTTCCACCCGGTCACCAAGTGCGCACCCGCGCCCCCGCGCGACCAGTTCTGCCCGACAACGACCAGACAGGGGCAACCCATGCGCTCCGCCTACGCCGACATCGCAGCCGAGCACGAGGCCATCCGCACCCGCTGGGGCGACCAGCACCACCCCACCGGTGCCCACCGCGGCTTCGCCCTCGTACGGCGCCTTCTCCAATACCTCTGCGACCGGGCAGCACGCCGCGGACGCAAGACCTGGCGGCACATCCTCATCGAGGAGGTGTTCGAGGTGCTCGCCGAGCCGGCCGACCGGGAGGCGATGCGCGCCGAACTGGTCCAGGTCGGCGCGGTCGTCGTCTCCATGATCGAGGACCTGGACCGGAACTGACGGACCCCGACCTCCGCGCCATGCCGATCCAGCAGCCCGGGACCCCGGTCCCGAAGAGCGCCGCCCGGGTACCGCCGCGGAGCAACACCCAGAAACCACCGAGCGAAAGGGGACCGGGGGCACCAAGCACCGCGCCTCCCGAGACCGATGACCCTCCCACCGCAAGTTCTCCGAGCGACAACCACGTTCCTGGCCGCGATCGACGGCTCCTCCCCGCACCTGGTCGAAGGGCTATACCTGCACGGCTCCCTCGGATTCGGCGAGTTCTACCCGGGCCACAGCGACATCGACTACGTCGCCGTGCTGGCCCGGCCCCCCGACGCCGCCACGATCGCCGCGCTGGCAGCCGCCCACCAGGTCGTACGCGAGAGGTTCCCCCAGCCCGACTTCGACGGCTTCCACATCCAGCGCTCGGACCTGACCCGCCCGCCGGCATCGTGCCCGGACCTTCCCTGCACCCAAGGAGGCGTCTTCCAAGAGGCTGGCCGGTTCGACCTGAACCCAGTCACCTGGCACGAGCTCGCGCGCCACGGCCTGGCCGTTCGCGGCCCGGCCCTCTCCGAAGAACAGGTGTGGACCGACGACGCGGCGCTGCGCGCCTACAGCCACGGGAACCTGGCCGGCTACTGGACGGGTGTCGTCCATTCCCTGGTACAGCGCCCGAAGAAGGCCTCCACCGCCGAGGCCACCGAGTGGTGCGTGCTCGGCGTCAGCCGCCTGCACCACCTGCTCGCCACGGGCACCCTCACCTCCAAGAGCGGTGCCGGCCGGTACGCCCTGACTGCCTTCGAACCTCGCTGGAAGCCGATCATCACCGAAGCCCTGCGCATCCGCGAGATCCGCAGTACGCGGTCCCCCTACGCCGATGCACCCGAACGCCGCGGACAGGACACAACCGCATTCACCTCGATGGCAGTTGAAGCGGGGCTGGCCCTCGGCCCCCAGCCCGGCTGACCCGTTCAGCCGCTCGACCGGCGACAGCCGCCGAGGGCAGGTTCTGTGCGGGCTGGTGCTCCAGCGAGCACCAGCCCGCACCACGCCGATGCCCCCGCCGCTCCCGCACGAAAGCGAGGCACCCGTGACCCCCAACCTTGGATCGCGGCCACCGACGGCCTGGAAGCCCGCACCGATCGTTGGAGGCTGGAGGAGCTGAGCGACGTGCTGATGACGACCGACGGCGCCAGCCGGGCCACCGACGTCTACGCCGTCCCCTGACTCCGGCGCCAGGCCGAGGCCCGCGCCGCCGCCCAGGACGTCGCCGAGACCGCCTACCGCCTCCTGGCCGACGAGCACCTGGCCGTCCTCCAGATCGACTACACCCCCGGCGAGCCCACCGCCGCCGGGACGCCCCGCCCGCCGGCCGCCGCCCGCCTCACCGCCCTCGACCGCACCGGCACCGTCCTGTTCGACCGCACCGTGCGCCTGACCGGCCCCCGCACCCCCGGCGCCCCCGACCACGCCATCGACCCCGCCCCCGCCCTGGCCGACCTCACTAGCCTCCTCGCCGAGCGCACCGTCGTCCTGTGGACCACCGGCGACCTCGGCCCCCTCTACGACGCCCTGCGCCGCCAGGGGCTCGACACCGCCCTGCTGCCCGAAGGCCGGGTCAACAGCCTGAGCCCGGCCGCCGCCCAGTGGCGCGCCGACCTCGACCCGCGTACCGGCGAACCGCGCCGACCCTCCCCGCCCGGCACCGCTGACCGCCGCCGCCTCCTCCTCCTGCTCCGGAAGATGGCCAAGAGCCATGAGTTCGCGATTTCTGAAGGGCTTTAGAGGGGGAACTCAGGGGTCCGCAGCGGCCGGTCGGCCTGCTAGGCACCGGGTTCAGGAATCAGACTGGGCCCGTCCGCGGCCTTACCAGGGACGCTGGGTAGCGTCACCCTGGTGAAACTTCACC
Organism: Kitasatospora sp. NPDC127060; assembly: GCF_042724935.1. NCBI lineage: Bacteria > Bacillati > Actinomycetota > Actinomycetes > Kitasatosporales > Streptomycetaceae > Kitasatospora > Kitasatospora sp. NPDC127060. Next base: position 4,781 of record NZ_JBHXEG010000129.1, on the reverse strand, counting down.
TCTTCAACGATGTGCCCGATGGCCTGACGCGACGTGCCCGGTCGTTTGTCAGCTCGCACGGCGTCAAGGTCGACGTCAGGCCCGTCGAGGGATACAGGCAGTGGTGGCTTGAGCGAGGCATCCCGGCAGCGGCGGTCGACCGGATGGCGGCGTATCAAGAGCGCTGGGGCGGTCTGCTATTGCCACCCGCATCGCAGTACGACGGCGGGCCCAAGTACCTCGATCCGGACTCACCCGAATCAGACTCTGCAGGGTGGTGGTTCGAAGCGGGGACGCAACGGACCGCAGTTCCCTACTCGTTCATGATCAGCCCGTCTGGTGAGTTCGGCATTCATGCAGGCGGGTGGGCGCCCCTCCACGCGACCGTCGAGGGCTGGGTGGAGTCGCTCGCACTGACCCACCATGCATCCATGTGGGCGAAGCAGATCACCAAGGTCACCGGCGGTGACGTTGATGGCATCGTGCTGGACGGGTACAAGCCGGTGCGGGAGGTGATGGGCCTGGCCGATACCTGGTGGCGGGGAACCGACTCCTTGGTGGCGGTCTACACAGGGGAGGCCAAGGCCCTGTCCCATCCCCGGAGTCGTACTGCATTGATCTACTCCGGTCTTGACGAGTGGGGCCTGCGAGGAGGCGTCGAGGACGGCGACGGCTGAAGGACCTTGGACGCAGTTCCCCGGCTCCTTAGCCGGGGGGCTCGGCAAGGTCCATGTGGCCGAGGGCAGAGGTGTAGCGCTGGGCGCCGTCGACGGTGAGGCCGAAGAGGTCGCACAGGCGCCGCGGGTCTCCTGCTGCGGCCAGGGCTTCGTCGAGGATGCGGTCTTCGCGGATCGCCTGCGCGGACATCCCGAGGGCCTGGTTGACCCAGGTCCCGGTGACCTGGCGGGTGCGCAGGGCGGTGAACTGGCCGACGAACAGGTGGGGGTTGGCGGTGTCGGGCCAGCGGCGGGCGCGCTCGGCGAGGTAGGCATGGAGCCTGTGGCAGACCTCGGCCGCGAGCAAGACGATCCGGCCGTCGCCGATCCGCAGCCGGCCGTCGGCGAGGTCGGTCACCAGCAGCGCCCTGACCTGGGCCGGGCGTAGGGCGTGGAAGGCGAGGAGGGCGCCAAGGGCCGCGCGGGTGGGATCGGGGGAGTGGACGGCAGCCAAGAGCGGTTCGAGGGCGAGCGGCAGTGGTGGTTGCGAGGTGGGCGTTTCTACACCGCCCTCGACCGCGCCGGCCTCCACGCGCTCACCGACGACGACCACCAGGCCGTCCGCGACCTCACCCGCCACCTCGACCCCGCCACGTTGAGCCAGGTCATGAGCTGGCTGGAGCGCACCCGCACCGCGGCCTTCGCGCTGCGCGGCACCGAGCAGTCCTCGCCCGTCCGGCCCGTCGTACGGCGCAGCCGGTTCTGACAAGACGCGAGGCGCTGGCCACCATCAGGGGGTCGGCGCCTCGCGCTGTGCGTGCCGTCAGTACCCGCTCCCGTAGCGGTGCTTGCCCCACTCGCCGGGCCAAACCCACTCGTACATCACCCCGCCGCGCCCAGTAGCACCGGTTGATGCCGCGCAGATGCTCGTCGTAGGACTCCACCGGGCCCATTGACAGAGCGTTCCAGCGGTCCAGCCAGTACCCGTCCGCCCGGCGGAACGCGAACGTGGCCCGGGCCTTGCGCATGTCGGCGAACGTCGTGGACGCCTCGACCTCCCGCTGGAGCTCCAAGTACAGGCTGCGCCGCCGCGGGTGGGCGGTCTGTTCGGCGAGTGCGCCGAGTGCGGCGACGATCGTTGTCCGTCCTTCGGAGAGGATCTCCTCGGCGGTCGGGGGCGGTGGCAGGTGGGAGGGCCGCTCGCGGACGGCGGCGACGGCGGCCTGGTGGCTCTCGCCGGTCTTGGCGGCCCGGGCCCGGGCGGCGTTCTTCCGGGCGTGGTTCCTGACCATCGGGTGTCCTTGCTGGTGGCCGGCCCGCGATCCGGGCCACTGGACGGCACCGGGACAGTCTGCTGGGAGGCGGGCGTTGATGCGGGGCACCGTCAGGACGTTGGTGCTGCCGGTCGCGGCCGTCAGCGGTCCGGGACCGACACACCGGGCGGCCCGCCAGCAGGATATCGGGCCGGTCGGCACCGTCGGGCCGACTTCGCCTGGTGGCGGCCTACCCGGTCTCGGCGTTCAGGTATTCGAAGCCGCAGGAGCCGCAGATGTAGCCGGCCGGGTCGTCGTTTTCGCCGGGTTCGCCGCAGTGGGCGCAGGGGAAGGGTCCCCAGGCGGCGCCGGCCTTCACGAGCTGCTCCCAGCTGAGGCCCTCCTCGGCTTCCCTGGCAGCGATGGCCTCGGCGATCCTCTGCTGCGCGTACTCCTGGTCGATGCCCATAGTTCTCATCTCCCAGACGGCGGCGTCCTGCTTCAAGAATCGCTCGCCCGGCCGCACCACGCCAGGCTTGCCCCTACGCTGCCGACTGCTCTTCGGCCGGGTCGTCGACGTGCTTGAGCCGGCTGCGGGCAGCCACACGGTCCTCGCCGGACAACGAGGCCCAGTGCTCGTCGGCCCACACGGCGTGGGAGGCGCAGCGCTCGGCTTCCCGCAGGCGTGCGGACTCGGCCAACTGCTCCTCGCCAAGGCCCTGCCGAGCGGCCTCCAGGTCGCCGTTCTAGGCCGGCAGCGTCGCTAGGTAGGTGCGCCGCTCGGCCTGCACGGCCGCCAGCGCCCGCTGCGCCTCGATCAGATGGCCCGGGTACTCGATCGTACGTGCGACCCATTCCCGCTCGGCCTGCGCCTCGCCGCCCACCGCTGGGTGTGACCTGTTGGGTGGTGTGGGGGTGTTTTGGCCTCTCTCGCGGGATTGTCTGGACCTTTGGTTGTGTCTGTTGGGGGCTCCGGTGGGGTTGGTGCCGTCCGGGGTTTGGTGACTGTGTGTGGTGTTGGTGGGGGGATGGGGGGTCGGGTCGGGGCTGCTCGGGGGGTCGGTGGGGTGTTGTGGGTTGTCTTCTGGGGTGAATTTCGCCGGTAATTCGGTTGGGTTGTTTTGGTGGATTGGCCGCTGGGTGGTGGTGTGAATTCGGGTTTGAATTGCTGGGTGGGGGGTGGTGGCGGGGTTTGGTGTTCGGTTTCGTCCAGGGCGGGCCCGCCGTTCCCGGTGGCCGTGCCCGCGTCGCTGCGCCGCCGTCCCGGGTCTGTTGCGTCTGCTCGGTCGCTGCCGTCCCGGGGTCCGCCGTCCAGGCCGCGCCCCGTCCGGGTGCGTGCTGCCGCCGTCGCCGTCCCGCGGTCCCGCCGTCCCGCGGTCCCGCCGTCCCGCCGTCCCGCGGTCCCGCCGTCCCGCCGTGCTGCGCCGCCGTCCGGGCCGCGCCGCCGTCCCGGGGCCCGCCGTCCGGGCCTTGCTGTGCTGCCGTCCCGGGCCGTGCGTCGTTCCGCTGCGCGGCTGTCCCGGTTGGGCGGCTGGGTGGCCGTCAGGCCGCCCTAGAGGCCGTTCTGGTGGTGGTCTGGGAGGGTTGTCCCGGCGCTGTTCTGGTGGCCGTGTGGGTGTCCTCTGACACTGAACCTTGACCGTTTGCCACCGAAGGTTGACCAACGCGGTTCTCTGCCATCGAAGATTGACCGCGCAGGTCAGCGGGGGTTACGGAGCAGCCCGCAAGGGAGGCCCCGGCCATGGGGGCACGGCCGGTTCCGTTCATGCCCGCAGGAGCGGGCCGTGCTGGCACGATAGGCGCCATGCCAGCACGCGAACTGCCCAGGGTCGACTGGAACGGCCGAACCGTGGAGACCTCGCCCATAGAGCGGACTCTCGCCGCCGGCCGCTACAAGCGGGTCGCCGGCGAGATCGCCGAGATTCGGATGGCCGCGCAGCTTATGGCCGAAGATGCCGACGCATGCCGACGCGAGACGAGCGCGTTCCTCACGGTCCAAGCCCGACTCCTGAACGGCGAGAACGAGCACGCCACTGGTGCCGATCTGCCGTGGGGCCGGGACACGAAGGAGGTGCCCGACGAACTGCCTAGTCCCGCACGCAGCGCACTCCTGATCGCCCGCGCCTACCTCGCCGGACGTTAGGGAATCCCATGGCAACTGAGCAGTAACCAGGGCGGTCGACCTCCGGTGACGCCCAACCCACCGCAGTCCCGGGCTGCTCCGTCACCCCCGCTGACCTGCGCGGTCAATCTTCGATGGCAGAGAACCGCGTTGGTCAACGTTCGGTGGCAAACGGTCAAGGCTCAGTGTCAGAGGACAGTGGGGTTGTCGCGTGTGCTGTCGCGTCTGCTGTCGCGTTGGGGTGCTGTCGTGTGGTGTGACGTGGGCGAATGTCCCTGTTCCCCTGTGTGTGGTCCGGGCGCGACAGGTGGGTGCGACAGGGTGCCGGGGCGGGGGCCGCGGCTGCTGCTCGGTGGTGGCCGCCTCCGGGGTGTCGACGGCCGCCAGGTGCTGGCGGTCCTGGCCGCCGTCCGAGGCGCTGTCCGGGGTGGCGGGGCACGGCCGGGACGGCGGCTGCCGGGAAGGCCGGCCTTGTCGGCGGGCTGGTCCTGGTTATGGTGCTCGGCGGCCGGGTGCTGGCCGGGTGGCCGGTAGTGGGGGGTGCAACGCGGTGTTGCGGTGGGGTGCAACACGGGGCCGTGTTGCGGGTCTGACCAGGCGTTATGTGGCCGTGGGCGGGGGCGGGTGGGTGTGTTGCACCCCGTGTTGCACCGGGTGGCGCCGGTTGGCCGGCCTCGGCGGCTGACCTGTGACAGCGAAGCCGGGACGGTTGTCATCGAAGTCGGGACAACGGCTGCTTGTGTCAGCGAATCCAGGAAGCAGCGCAGTTTG
>NZ_JBHXEG010000128.1:0-17137 GCF_042724935.1 Kitasatospora sp. NPDC127060 | reverse complement strand
GGGCCCCACCCCCCCCCCTGCCCCCGGCGGCCGCCCCCCCGCCGGCCGCCGGCGTTGTGGGGGGCCCGCCCGCCCGGGGGGCGCGGGGGCCCCCCCCCCCCGCCGCTCTCTCCCAGGGCCGGTCGGGGCCGGTCCGGCCCGCCCGAGGCCCGGAGCCAGCGCTCGACCTGCCGCGTCGAGCGCAGCCGCACCACCCGGGCGGGGCGGCACTCCGGCCGGCTCAGCAGCTCCGGAACCGCGGCCCGGAACCGGGCCGGGTCGCGCCACGCCGAGCCGAGCAGGCCGTCCCGCCAGACCGCGCGCAGCGACTGGCGGCACCCCGGAAGCACCTCCTCGCCGCGCAGCAGCTGACGCGCCGTCCTGCGGGCCACCCGGGCGAACGACACCCGGCGCGGCAGGTCCAGCCACACCATCACGTCCGCCCGGCGCCAGAGCACGTCCGCGACCTGCGGCAGGTAGCTGCCCGCCACCACCCACCGCCCGCCCGCAGCCAGGCGATCGACCCCGGCCCGGAACTCGGCCGCCGGCCGCCGGCTCCACCCGGGCCCCCAGAACAGCGAATCGAGGTCGGTCAGCCGGGCCCCGCCCCGGGCGGCCAACTCCCGTGCCAACGTGGTCTTGCCCGCACCGGCCGCTCCCACGACCACGGTTCGTTCTGCCATGCGGCCACCCTGCCGAGCCAGTCCCGGCCGCGCAATCGGTTTCCACCGGACGGACGGGCGGACGGGCGGACGGGCGGACGGGCGCACGGCCCGCCCGGCGGCTCCGTCAACCGGCCTTGCGCGGCGGGGCGGTGCTGCTGCGTTCGACCAGGCTGGTGGCCAGGTCCACCCGCAGGGTGCCGGGCCGCACCCCGCGGGCCAGGTCGATCACCAGGTGGGCGGCCGTCTCGGCCATCTCGGTCAGCGGTTGACGCACGGTGGTCAGCGGCGGGCCCACCCAGCGGGCCAGCGGCAGGTCGTCGAAGCCGACCACGCTGACGTCCTCCGGGATGCGCAGCCCCAGTTCGCGGGCGGCCTCGTACAGGCCGAGCGCCTGGAGGTCGTTGCCGGCGAACACCGCGGTCGGCCGGTCCGGCAGGCCGAGCAGCTCCAGGCCGAGTCGGCGCCCGGACTCGTGGTGGAAGTCGCCCTCGCGGACCAGCTCCGGGTCGTACGGGATGCCCGCCATGTCGAGTGCGGCCCGGTAGCCGTCGGCCCGGGCCCGGCTGCACATCATCCGGGCCGGCCCGCCGATCAGGCCGATCCGGCGGTGGCCGAGGTCGAGCAGGTGCCGGGTGGCGGCGAGGCCGCCGTCCCAGTTGGTGGTGCCGACGGCGGGCACCTCCTGGCCGGGGTCGCCGGCCGGGTCCATCACCACGAAGGGGATGTCCCGGCGGGCCAGTTGCTCGCGCAGCGCGCGGTCCAGGTCGGAGAGCACCAGCACCACGCCGGTGGGCCGGCGGGCGAGCACCCCGTCCACCCAGGACTGGCCGGGGCCGTGCCGTTCGGCGGACTCGGAGAGCACGATGCTGAGGCCCTCCTCGCGGACGGCGTTCTCGACGCCGCGGATCACCTCCACCGCCCAGGCGCTCTCCAGCTCGTGGAAGACCAGTTCCAGCAGCGGGCTGGTCTGGCGGTTGCCGCGCCGCCGCCGGTAGCCGTACCGGTGCAGCAGTTCCTCCACCCGTTCCCGGGTAGCGGGGGCGACGTCGGCGCGCCCGTTCAGGACTTTCGAAACAGTCGGCGCGGAGACTCCGGCCTCCTGTGCGATCTCGGCGAGCGTGGCCGCTCTGTTCACGGGTTCCTCCTGCACTGCCCCTGCTGGGCGAACGCCGTCGTGGGTGGCTGTCGGTACGGCCGCGGGCGGGCCGTACCGCACGGATGCTAGCCCGCCGGCCCGTTGGCGCCGATCCCGTCCGTGCTCTTGACGGGCAGTCAGGGCGGTTCTAAGTTTCCCACAACATTCGGCAACTTGCTCGAAACATTCGAAACAGAGGGCAGGATATGCGATCCAGACTCGCCGCGGTCACCGCGGTCACCGCACTCGTCCTGGGGACGTCCGCCGCCTGCGGCTCCAGCGACTCCTCCTCCGACGCCGGAGCGGGCACGATCCACGTGCTGGTCTACGGCGACGCCGGCAACAAGGTCGAGAAGCAGATCGTCGAGACCTTCAACAAGACCTCCAAGGTCAAGGCAGTACTCGACACCATCCCCGGCGCGGACTACCAGCAGAAGCTGCAGACCGTGATCAACAGCTCCCGGGCCCCCGACATCTTCTTCAACTGGGGCGGCGGCTCGATCCAGTCGTTCTACAAAGCGGACTTGCTGCTGCCGTTGGACGGCTTCATCGCCGAGGACCCGGGCCTGAAGGACAACTTCCTGCCCTCGGTCTTCAACTCGGCGGTGATCGACAAGAAGGCGTACGGGATACCCATGCGCGGCACCCAGCCGGTGCTGCTGTTCCACAACAAGAAGGTGCTCGCGGACGTGGGACTCACCCCGCCGAAGACCTGGGACGAGCTCCTCTCCGCCGCCACGGCCCTGAAGGCCAAGGGCATCACCCCGATCGCCCTCGGCGGGGGCGACCAGTGGCCCACCCTGATGTGGTTCGAGTACCTCTACGACCGGATCGCCGGCCCCGGCCTGTTCCAGAGGATCATCGGCGGCGACAAGGAGGCCTGGGCGAGCGAGGACAGCCGCAAGGCGCTGACCACCCTCAAGCAACTGGTCGACGCCGGGGCCTTCGGGAGCAACTTCGACTCCGTCAAGTTCACCGACGGCGGTTCCCCGGCGCTGGTCGCCAAGGGCAAGGCCGCCTTCGAGCTGATGGGCTCCTGGTACTACTCCACCCAGCAGGACGCCAACCCGGACTTCGCCAGGACCGGCCTCGGCTACACCGGCTTCCCCACCGTGAGCGGCGGCAAGGGCGACCCGGCCGACGTCGTCGGCAACACCAACAACTTCTACTCCGTGCTCAAGCGGACCAAGCACCCGGTGGAAGTCGCGGCCTTCCTCAAACTGATGTACTCCGACGAGTTCGTGAAGGCCCAGCTGGCCATCGGCAACCTGCCGACCACCACCAACACCCCCGACCACTTCGACCTCTCCGCCAGCCCCGGCTACTCCAAGGACCAGTACAAACTGGTCAAGGACGCCCCTTCGTTCCAGCTCTCCTGGGACCAGGCCTACCCGCCGAGCGCCATGACCCCGATGCACACCGCGGTCCAGCAGTTCTTCAACGGCGCACTCGACGCCGACGGCTTCATCAAGGCCATGCAGGCCTTGCCGACGTCATGACGCGCGCCACCGGGCGCGGAGCCGGGTCGACCCGCCCGGGACTCGTCTGGGCGCTGCCGGCCGCGGTCTTCTTCGGGATGTTCGCGCTGCTGCCGCTGCTGCTGGTCGCCGTGCTCTCCTTCACCAGCTGGGACGGCATCGGCGACCCGCACTTCAACGGCCTGGACAACTGGACCGCGCTGTTCCACGACCCGGTGATGCTCCAGTCCGTCTGGACCACCCTGCTGCTGACCGCCCTCGGCGTGGTGACCCAGACGCCGGTCAGCATCCTGATCGGCGTCTGGGCCGCCGGGAAGCAGCGCAACCGGGCCGTGCTCTCGGCCGTCTACTTCGTGCCGCTGCTGCTCTCCGCGACCGCCGTCTCGGTGGTCTGGCGGGCCGTCCTCGACCCCAACTTCGGCGTACCGGCCGAACTCACCTGGCTGTTCGGCGACGGCAACCTGCTCGGCACCAAGGGCGGGGCGATCGGGGTGCTGACCTTCGTCGGCGTGTGGCAGTTCACGCCGCTGCACGCGCTGATCTACCAGGGCGGCGCCCGGGCCATCCCCCAGGTGCTCTACCAGGCCGCGGCCGTCGACGGGGCGGGCCGGGTGCGGCAGTTCCTCCACATCACCCTGCCGCAGCTGCGCAACACCGTCATCACCTCGACGATCCTCATGGTGGTCGGCGGCCTGACCACCTTCGACACGGTGCTGATCCTCACCCAGGGCGGCCCCGGCACGGACACCACCGTCAGCTCCTACTACATGTACCAGAAGGCCTTCAAGAGCTTCGACTTCGGCACCGGCTCGGCCGTCGCGCTGGTCCTCGTGGTGGTCGCCACCCTGATCTCGCTCGTGCTGGTCCGGCTCTCCGGCTACGACCGGATGCGTGGTACGGCGGAGGGTCTGTGATGCGCGAACGCCCGAACGTGCTGGCCGGTTTCGGCTCCCTGGTGTGGCTGGTGCTGGTCGGCCTGCCGCTGTACGTGCTGCTGATCGCCACCTTCCGCACCCGCGCGGACTACTCCACCGAGGGCCCGCTCAGCCTGCCCAAGCAGTGGACCGTGCAGAACTACCTGACCGACCTCTCCTCCGGCTTCGGCCGGGACTTCCTCAACACCCTGACCGTCACCGCCGGCGTGGTCGCCATCGTGCTGCTGGTCGTCCCGCCGCTCGCCTACGCCATCGTGCGCGCCCGCGGCCGGGCGACCGGCTGGGTGTTCCGGCTGTTCCTGCTCGGGCTGGCGATCCCGGCCCAGGCGGTGATCGTGCCGATGTTCTACGTCATCAGCAAGACCGGCCTGTACGACCACCTGCTCGGCATCATCCTGCCGACCGCGGCCTTCTGCCTGCCGGTCTGCACCTTGGTGCTGACCGGTGCGATGCGCGACATCAGCCCCGAGCTGTACGAGGCGATGGCGATGGACGGCGCCTCCCCGGCGCGGATGTTCCGCCAGCTGGTGCTCCCGCTGTCCAAGGGCGGACTGTCCTCGATCACGGTCTTCGCCGCCCTCCAGGCCTGGAACGGCTTCCTCTTCCCGCTGATCCTCACCCAGTCCGACTCCACCAAGGTCATCACCCTCGGCCTGTACGACTTCCAGACCGAGCACGGCGTGGACGTGCCCGGACTGCTCAGCGCCGTGGTGCTGTCCATGCTCCCCGTCTTCGTCGTCTACCTGTTTGCCCGCCGCGCCCTGGTCCAGGGCCTGACGGGGGTCGGAGGAAAATGAACGACCACCGGAACCCCGAGTCCGCGCCCCCCTGGCGAGACACCGCGCTCACGCCTGAGGCCCGGGCCGACGCCCTGATCGCGGCGATGACCCTGCGGGAGAAGACCGCCCAACTGTTCGGGGTCTGGGTCGGCGCCGACGCCGACGGCGACGAAGTCGCCCCCCACCAGCACGAGATGCAGCCGCCACCCGACCTCGGCACCCTGCTGCCCTTCGGACTCGGCCAGCTGACCCGGCCGTTCGGCACCGTCCCGGTCGACCCGGCGCTCGGCGCACTCTCGCTGCTGCGCACCCAGCAGCGGATCGTCGCCGCCAACCGCTTCGGCATCCCGGCCCTGGCCCACGAGGAGTGCCTGGCCGGCTTCGCCGCCTGGGGGGCCACGGCGTACCCCGTCCCGCTGTCCTGGGGCGCCGCCTTCAACCCGGAGCTGGTCCGGCGGATGGCCGCCGCGATCGGCCGCGACATGCGCTCCGTCGGCGTGCACCAGGGCCTGGCCCCGGTGCTCGACGTGGTTCGCGACGCCCGCTGGGGCCGGGTGGAGGAGACCATCGGCGAGGACCCGTACCTGGTCGGCTCCATCGCCACCGCGTACGTCCAGGGCCTGGAGTCGGCCGGGATCGTCGCCACCCTCAAGCACTTCGCCGGGTACTCCGCCTCCCGCGCCGGACGCAACCTGGCCCCCGTCTCGATGGGCCCGCGCGAGCGCGCCGACGTCATCCTGCCGCCCTTCGAGATGGCCGTGCGGGAAGGCCGGCCCCGTTCGGTGATGCCCGCCTACACCGACACCGACGGCCTCCCCTCCGCCGCCGACCAGGCCCTGCTCACCGGACTGCTCCGGGACACCTGGGGGTTCACCGGCACGGTCGTCGCCGACTACTTCGGGATCGCCTTCCTCGCCACCCTGCACGGCGTGGCCGAGGACCGCTCCGATGCCGCCGGGCTCGCCCTGGCCGGGGGAGTCGACGTCGAACTGCCGACCGTCGACGCCTACGGACAGCCGCTGTTCGACGCCGTCGTGGCGGGCAGCGTCCCGGAGCGGCTGATCGACCGGGCGCTGCGCCGGGTCCTCGTCCAGAAGGCCGAACTCGGGCTGCTGGACCCCGACTGGAGCCCGGTCCCGGCCGCCCTCGCCGATGCCGACCCGAGCGAGCCGGCGGCGCTGCGCGGCCTGGTCGACCTGGACCGGCCCGCCAACCGCGCGCTCGCTGCCGCCCTCGCCGAGCAGGCCGTGGTGCTGCTGCGCAACAACGGCCTGCTGCCGCTGCGTAGCCCCGCCCGGATCGCGCTGATCGGCCCGAACGCCGAGGAGCCCACCGCGGTGCTCGGCTGCTACTCCTTCCCGGTGCACGTCGGCAGCCAGCACCCCGGGACGCCGCTCGGCATCGAACTCCCCACCCTCCGCGAGGCATTGGCGGCGGAGTTCGAGGGCGCCGAGCTGCGTACGGTGCTCGGCGTGACGGTCGACGGCGAGGAGACCGCCGGCCTCGCCGAGGCGGTCGAGGCCGCCCGCTGGGCCGATGTGGTGGTGCTCGCCCTGGGCGACCGGGCCGGGCTGTTCGGGCGCGGCACCAGCGGCGAGGGCTGCGACGTCGAGTCGCTCGAACTTCCCGGCAAGCAGAGGGAGTTGCTGGAGGCGGTGCTGGACGTCGGGACGCCCGCGGTGGTCGCCCTGCTGGCGGGGCGGCCGTACGCGCTGGGCCGTGCTGTCACCGAGGCGGCCGGGATCGTCCAGTGCTTCTTCCCCGGCGAGGCCGGGACGAGGGCGCTCGCCGGGGTGCTCAGCGGCCGGGTCAACCCGTCCGGGCGGCTGCCCGTCTCCGTCCCCTCCCACCCCGGGGTCCAGCCCTCCACCTACCTGGCCGCCCGGCTGGCCCAGGCCGGCGGGGTCTCCAGCACCGACCCGACTCCGGCCTTCGGCTTCGGCCACGGGCTCGGCTACAGCGAGTTCAGCTGGTCCGCCCTCGCGGTGGCGACCGCCGAGACGGGCACCGACGGCGCGTTCCGGCTGGCCTTCGAGCTGCACAACACCGGCACCCGGGCGGGCACCGAGGTGGTGCAGCTCTACCTCCACGACCCGGTGGCCTCCGTCGTCCAGCCGGTGCAGCGGCTGGTCGGCTACCGCCGGATCCCGCTGGACGCCGGCGCGGGCTGCCGGGTGGAGCTGACCGTCCCCGCCGACCTGGCCTCCTTCACCGGCCGCGACGGCCGGCGGATCGTCGAACCCGGCGCCCTGGAGCTGCGGATCTCCGCCTCCAGCACCGACCACCGGCTCACCGCGCCGCTGCGGCTCACCGGTCCGGTCCGCCCGGTCGACCACACCCGGCGGCTGCACCCGACCCTCACCGTCCACCCGCTCGCGCCGTAACGGCGGATGCCGTACGGCCGGTCCCGCACCCTGGCGGGACCGGCCGTGCGGCGTTGTTTCAGCTGCGCGGGGTCCAGTGCTGGTTGCCCGCGCCCGAGCAGGCCCAGAGCTGGATCTTCGTCCCGTTCGCCGTGCCCGTGCCGGAAGCGTCCAGGCACAGGCCCGACTGCACCCCGGTGATGGTGCCGTCGGAGCCGAGGTTCCACTGCTGGTCGGCCCCGCCGGTGCAGTCCGAGATCACCGCCGCTGCGCCGTTGCCGGTGCCCGCGGCGGCCAGGCACTTGGTGCCGTAGACCGTGAGCTGCTTGCCCGCCGTGGAGGTCCACCGCTGGTTGGTGCCGCCGTTGCAGTCCCACAACTGGGCCTGGGTACCGTTGGCGGTGGAGGACTGGTTGATGTCCACGCAGCGGCCCGAGGCCTGGCCCACGATCTGCTGGCTGCCGCCGGACGGCGGAGTGGGGGTGGAGGAGCCGAACTGGCCGAAGAACTTCCACACCTCACCGGACGTCCAGGTCCGCCAGCCGTCGCAGGTGCAGCCGTCGATCGGGCCCGGGTCGTGGCCCGCCCCGTCGAACGCGGCCCAGACCACCGGATACCCGGACCTGCACCCCGAGTAGGCGGTGACGACGTGCGTCAGGCTGCCGTACGCCGGCTCGGGCGGGTTCTGCGCGTTGCAGCCGTTGTTCCGGACGAACTGGTCGCGCAGGGCCCGCCCGCCGTCGATGCCCAGGACGTTGTCCCGGAGGCCGTGCAGCCCCATGTAGGCGATCGGCTGCGTCCCGCCGTTGCAGCCGCTGAGGTTCGCGCCCGAGTAGACCGCGACCGCGCGGAAGACCGTCGGCCGGGCACAGGCGATCGCGTAGCTCATCGCGCCGCCGTAGCTGAAACCCCCGGCGAAGAGCTGGCTCTGGTCGATGCACAGGCCGGCTTCGAGCTGGCGGACCATGTCGTCGACGAAGGCGAGGTCCTGCCCGTTGGGGTTGGCCCAGCCGTTGCCGTTGCCCTGGGGCGCGACGAAGACCGTGCCGTTGCCGGCGGCGTCCGCCAGCTTCCGGAGGCCGTAGTAGGACCAGTTGTAGCCGTCGGTGCCGCCGGAGTCGACCTGGTCGGCGGTGCCGCCCCGCCAGTGGAACCCGAAGACCAGCCGGTAGGGGTGGTTGCGGTCGTACCCGGCAGGGACCCGCAGGATGTACGTGCGGTTCTGGCCGCCGCTGTTGATCGTGTGGGTGCCGCTCGCCAGCGGTGCGCCGCCGCAGCCGCCGGTGCCCGCGGCGACCGCGCCCGCGGCGGCCGTGACCGGGGAGGCGGCCGTGGCGGTGCCCGGAACCAGGCCGAACACGGCCATGACGAGGGCCACCAGGGCCGCCAGGGGCGCGAACGGGGATCTGCGTGACATGTGCTCTCCCTTCACGCTGCGCTGCGGCAGCGGGTCTGACCGGCCGGGCCGAGAGGTGGTCGGCCCGGCCGTGGCGGGATCAGGAGGCTCGGGTGGCGCCGGCGGAGTCCAAGCCCATGAAGTGGACGGCGTCGGCGGCCATCTGCGTGCCCTTGACCGGCAGTTCGTGCCCGGCGCCGGAGATGCCGTAGGTCTCGACCTGGGTCCTGCCGGAGCGGTCGTTGTACCGGGCCCGGTTCCAGTTGGCGGCCGGGGAGTCAGTCGACGAGGGGTTCTGGCCCACCCCGAGGACGTTCGTCCACTCCTTGGTCTCCTCGCCCAGGTTGCGGTAGTTCAGGATCGTGTCGTTGGTGCCGTGCCACAGCTGCACCCGGGGGCGCGGCCCGGTGTAGCCGGGATCGGCACGGCGCACCAGGTCGCCCCACTGCTGCGCGGTCATGGTGACGTTGCCCCCGGCGCAGGGGCCGTTCCAGCCGCGCACGGTGCCCGTGTAGAAGCAGTGGTACGGCACGCCCATGAAGGCGGCGCCCGCCTTGAACACGTCCGGGTAGTCGGCGAGCATGACGTTGGTCATCATCCCGCCCGACGACTCGCCGGTGACGTACACGGCGTCGCGGTTCCCGTTGTAGTGCTGCTCGACGTACGTGATCATCGACATCAGCCCGACCGGGTCGCTGCCGCCGCCGCGCCGCAGCGCCTGGTCGGAGGAGACGTCCCAGCAGCTGCCGGCGGGGTTGCTCGACGGGTAGATGACGACGAAGCCGTACCGGTCGGCCAGCCCGCCGAAGTCGGTGCTGGAGTACATGTACGGGCCGTTGCCCTGGCAGCCGTGCATCGCCAGCAGGACCGGCGGGTGGGCTTTGACGCTGTTCGGCACGTACACGTACATCTGGAGGCCGGTCGGGTTGTTGCCGAAGTCGGCGATCCGGGTCAACGAGGCGGCGCCGGCCTGGGGCGCGGTGGCCAGGTTCGCCCCGAGCGCGGCGCCGATGGCCAGGACTGAGGCGAGCAGGCGGGTCTTCAGGTGCCGGGAGCGCAGCAAGGGGGCCTCTTCTCCGGGGAAGTGTCGACGGGTGGTGGTGGGCGAGCAGGCGCGTCCGGCTGCCCGGCGGCTCGTTCCCGGCCTATGTGAGCGTTCACATTCGGGGTCGGGAACCAGGGTCGGGCACCTGCTCGTGTGTCGGGGATGTTTCGGACTGATGACGGTGCATCAGTGACCGCCACCTGTCAAGGAATTCGCGGGCCCCGCTCCGGAAGACCTGGGACAACGGCCGGTGGGGGCGGTTCCACCGGTGAAAGTTTCACCGCGGCGGCGATGTACGGGGCTCCGGAGGCGGAGCGGTCATCCAGTGGCCGTCGACCGGCGGCGCCGATCAGCGGTGGGCGTTCGACCTCACCGGCAGCACGTACGCGCTGGTCAACGTCGCCGGCGGCCTGACCGTGGGGGCACCGGCGGCTCGACCGCGAAGGGAGCGGCGGTGCAGCAGGAGGCCGGAGACCGCGCGAAGGGCGCCGCCCGGATTCGGACCCCGTCCTGATCGGTTGAGAGGGCGGCGGGGGCCTGTCCCCGCCGCCCCCTCAACGGCTCCCGGCGGGCTCAGGTGCACCAGAAGAGGACCGGCTTGCAGGTCGGCGTCGCGGAGGGTGTGGGGGAGGGCGTGGTCGGGCCGGGGGAGCGCCCGGTGGTCGGCGCCGTGGTGGGCGGCGCGGGCTGGGGGGCGGTCGGCTGCTCGGTCGACGTGGCCGGGCGGGACGGGGTGGCGGTCGTCCGCGTCGCGCTGGGCCGGGCGGTGGTGGCCGACGGCTGCGCCGGGGCGCTCGTCGTGCCCGGCGCGGCCGGGGCCGTCGTGGGGACGCCCGCAGAGCCGGGCGTGGAGGGCGCGGCGGTCGACGCGGGCGCCGTCGTCCCGCTCGACGGGAGCGGGGCGGCCGTGCCGTCGCCCTCGCCGAAGGCCACCACCGCGGTGGTCAGCCCGCCCGCCACCACGCCGAGCGCGACCAGGCCGAGCAGGGCGCCGCGCCGCCGCTTCGACCGCCGCCGGGTCCGCCGGACCGGGGGCGCCACGATGGCCGGGGGCGCGGCCGGGTGGTCCGGCGCCTCCTGGGGGAGCGCCTCCGCGGGCCGCCCGCAGCCGGGGCAGGACAAGGCGCCGTTGAGGTGCCGTTGGCAGAACGTGCAGTAACTCATTCGATCTTCCGTAGGTGCCCGCGTACCGCGACGGGTGTCTGCGGAGCGTACGCAGATCCGCCCCCGTCGCGACAGCCGTCCCGCGCGGGGCTTCTGCGGAGATCGAGTGCGCTTCGGGTGTGCACGGCCGGTTCTCCGGAGGCGTCGGACCATGGCGCCTGCCACCCGTCCGAGTGAGTGAAATACCGCTCCGCATTGACGGCACGGCACTGTGCAGTCACATTCGGTCGATCATCTGCGGCACGTTTATCACGTTGGATTTCCGTCCGGGAAATTGAATGGTGATAACAGTGCGAGAATATGACGGGAGCGCGGAATCGCCCCCCTCCCGACCGCCCTCACAGCTGCGTCGGCTCCGCCGGCCGCTCGCCGGAGTGGCCGCCCTGGCCGTCTGCGCCGCCGTACCGGGCCTGGTGACGGGCCGGGCCGCCGCCGACGCCGGCGACGGCGCGGTCACCGTCCGGGTGGTCCGCGCGGTCGACGCGAGCGGGGTCTACGATCCGGTGCTGGAGCCGGGCATGGCCGGGGTGACGGTCGACCTGACCGATGACGCGGGGGCGACCATCACCGGCGCCACCGCGGCCGACGGCACCGTCACGCTGAACCCGAACGGCAGCCCGCTCAAGGGCGGCAAGTACCGGGTCCAGGTGATCAACCCCAAGCCCGGCCTGCTGTTCTCCGCCTTCGCCTCCCGGCAGGGCCTGACCGGCGCCCCGCGCCAGCTCAGCAGCACCGAGGAGTTCGTCGACCTCTCCGCCGGGAAGAGCGTCTCCTACACCACGGCGCTGTGGAACCCCGGCGACTACTGCCAGAAGAACGCCCCGCTGGTCACCGCGTGCGTCCAGCCGCCGACCGCCGGCGCCTTCGCCCGCACCCTGGTCGAGTTCCCGTACAACGCGCGCGGGAACAACAACCAGACCACCGACCGGGCGACGGCCGACCAGACCGGTGCGGTGTACGGCATCGGGTGGAGCAAGCAGAAGAAGTGGATCTTCTCCGGCGCCCACGCCCACCGCGGCGCCGACTACGGGCCGGGCGGCCAGGGCGCGGTCTACTTGACCGACCGGGCGACCGGCGCCACCGCGCTGTTCACCACCGTCCCCAACGCCGGCACCACCAAGCACGACCTCGCCACGGCGGGCGACGCGAACTTCATGGGCACCGTCGCCAAGGAGTCGCTCGGCGACGTCGAGGTCAGCGAGGACGGCAAGGACCTCTACGTCGTCAACCTCAACGACCGCAGGCTGTACCGCTACGACGCCACCCAGCGCACCGCCGCCGCCCCCAAGGCCGTCTACACCGTCCCCGACCCGGGCTGCCCCGCGGCGGGCGACTGGCGCCCGTACGGCCTGGGCGTGCAGGACGGCACCGTGTACGTCGGGGGCACCTGCTCCGGCGAGAGCACCGGCAGCCGGGCCGACCTGCGGGCCGTCGTCCAGACCTTCGACCCGGCCGGGGGCGCCTTCACCGGCACCGTGCTGGACCAGAAGCTCGACTACCCCCGGCAGCCCACCTACACGCTCACCGCCTGCCAGGGCACCGGCTGGTACACCTGGTCCGACGTGTGGCGCAACACCCAGGACGGCAAGACCTGTTCCGGGGGCCTGAACGGCTATCCCCAGCCGATCCTGGGCGACATCGTGGTCGACACCGACGGCAACATGATCCTCGGCTTCCGGGACCGGTTCGCCGACCAGATCGGAGTCAACGCCCGGATGTCGGCCACGGACACCAGGCTCACCTCGGTGGCCTCCGGCGGCGACCTCAACCGGGCCTGCCCGGGCCCCGACGGGAAGTTCGTGCTGGACACCAACGGCGGCTGCGGGAAGACCGGCCGCGGCAACAAGTTCTACGACACCCAGCGCACCGTCTACCACTACAACGCGGCCTTCTCCGGCATCGCGCTGTCCAAGGTCGAAACCTCCATCGCCTCCTCCACGATGGACCCGACCGCCAACGTCTACACCGGCGGCACCGGGTTCTTCCCCCGCACCGGAGTCAACAGCGACGGCGTCGGCAACCAGCTGACCGGCTCCTTCGGCAAGGCCGGTTCGATGGCCGACCTCGAAGTCCTCTGCGACGAGGCGCCGCTGCAGATCGGCAACCGGGTCTGGTACGACACCAACAAGAACGGCATCCAGGATCCGGGCGAGCCGCCCGTCCCGGGTGCCACCGTCAACCTGTACGACGCCGCCGGCAAGCTGGTCGCGACCACGAAGACCACTGCGCGCGGCGAGTACTACTTCGACGACACCAACGTGCCCGGCGGCCTCAAACCCCGCACCGCGTACACCATCCGCATCGACGACCCGGCCGACTACGCCTCCGGCGGGCCGCTGTTCCGCTGGGTGCCGACCGTCCCCGACGCGGGCAGCAACCGGTTCGTCGACAGCAAGGGCGTCGTCCCGCCCGGCGGCCGGTTCCCCGAGTACTCGCTCACCACCGGCGGACCGGGCGAGAACAACCACACCTACGACTTCGGCTTCCACCAGGCCGAAGGCGCCGTCAGCGTGCTCAAGACCGATCCGGAGGGCGGACCGCTCTCCGGGGCGGTGTTCCAGCTCTGGCAGGGCGATCCGGCGAACGGCGGGACGAAGGTCGGTGACCCGTGCACCACGGGCGCCGACGGCAAGTGCACCAGCACCGTCCCGCTCGGCACCTACTACTGGCAGGAGACCGCCCCGCCGCCCGGCTTCCAGCTGCCGGACCCGGCCGTGTTCGGGCCGCTGGAGCTGACCGAAACCAACTACCGGACGGGCGTGAGCACCACCGCCGTCGACCAGCCCGTTCGCGGCCAGGTGTCCGTGGCGAAGACCGGCCCGGACGGCAAGGCGCTCTCCGGGGCGGTGTTCCAGCTGTGGCGGGGCGATCCGGCGAACGGCGGGACGAAGGTCGGCGACCCGTGCACCACCGGTGGTGACGGGCGCTGCTCGGCCACCGTGCTGCCGGGTTCGTACTACTGGGAGGAGACCAAGGCGCCCGCCGGGTACCAGTTGCCCAAGCCTGCCGTGTTCGGGCCGCTCGACCTCACCCTCGCGAACGCCGCCGCCGGCCTCACCGTGACGGCTGTCGACCAGCCGACCGTCGGGCGGGTGTCGGTGCTCAAGACCGACCCGGGCGGTGTGCCCTTGTCCGGTGCGGTGTTCCAGCTGTGGCGGGGTGACCCGGCGAACGGCGGGGTGAAGGTCGGCGGCCCGTGCAGCACGGGCGCTGACGGGATCTGCGCGGCCGCCGTCGGCCCGGGTTCGTACTACTGGGAGGAGACCCAGGCCCCGGTCGGTTACCAGTTGCCGGAACCGGCCGTGTTCGGCCCGCTGGAGCTGACCGACGACAACGCCACGGCGGGCGTCTCGGCCACCGCGGTGGACCAGCCCACCCGGGGGCGGGTCCGGGTGCTCAAGGCGGACCCGGACGGCAACCCGCTCCCCGGCGCGGTGTTCCAGCTGTGGAAGGGCGACCCGGCCAACGGTGGCAGCAAGGTCGGCGGCCCGTGCATCACCGGCACCGACGGGACCTGCTCGGAGCTGGTCGGCCCGGGTTCGTACTACTGGGAGGAGACCCAGGCCCCGGCCGGGTACCAGCTGCCCAAGCCTGCCGTCTTCGGCCCGCTCACGATCACCGACGCCAACGCGGCCGCCGGGATGACCGTCACGGCGGTGGACCAGCCGACCCGGGGGCGGGTCAGCGTGGTGAAGACCGATCCGGGCGGCGCGCCGCTCGCCGGTGCGGTGTTCCAGCTGTGGCGGGGTGACCCGGCGAACGGCGGGGTGAAGGTCGGCAACCCGTGCACCACCGGCGCCGACGGGCTCTGCGCCGCCGAGGTCGGCCCGGGTTCGTACTACTGGGAGGAGACCAAGGCGCCCGCCGGGTACCAGCTGCCCAAGCCCGCCCTGTTCGGGCCGCTGACGATCACCGACGAGAACGCCACCGGCGGACAGAGCGTCACCGCCGTGGACCGGCCGATCCTCGGCCGGGTGTCGGTGCTCAAGACCGACCCGGACGGCAAGCCGCTGTCCGGCGCGGTGTTCCAGCTCTGGCAGGGCGACCCAGCCAACGGCGGCACCAAGGTCGGAGCTCCGTGCACCACGGGGGCGGACGGCACCTGCTCCGTCACCGTGCGGGTCGGCACGTACTACTGGGAGGAGACCCAGGCCCCCGCCGGGCACCACCTGCCGGACCGGCCGGTGTTCGGGCCGCTCACGCTGACCGACGAGAACGCGGCGGCGGGCGTGTCGACCACGGCCGTGGACCAGCCGATCCTCGGGCGGGTCAGCGTGGTGAAGACCGACCCGAGCGGCAGGCCACTCGCCGGTGCGGTGTTCCAGCTGTGGAGCGGTGACCCGGCCAACGGCGGTACGAAGGTGGGTGGTTCCTGCACCACTGGCGCCGATGGTACGTGCTCGGCCACCGTCCCGCCGGGGACGTACTACTGGGAGGAGACCAAGGCGCCGACCGGCTTCCAGCTGCCCGACCCGGCCGTGTTCGGGCCGCTGCGGCTGACGGACGCCAACGCGGCGGCCGGGCTGACGGTCACGGCCGTGGACCAGCCGACCCGGGGGCAGGTGTCGGTGCTCAAGACCGACCCGGACGGCAAGCCGCTCGCCGGAGCCGTCTTCCAGTTGTGGCAGGGCGATCCGGCCAACGGCGGTACGAAGGTGGGCAGTTCCTGCACGACGGCGGGTGACGGGCGTTGCTCGGCGACCGTCACCGCCGGGACGTACTACTGGGAGGAGACCAAGCCGCCGACCGGTTTCCAGCTGCCCGACCCGGCGGTGTTCGGGCCGCTCGTCCTCAGCGACGAGAACGCGGCGGCGGGCGTGTCGGCCACCGCGGTGGACCAGCCGACCCGCGGTCAGGTCAGCGTGCTCAAGACCGACCCGGACGGCAAGCCGCTGGCGGGTGCGGAGTTCCAGCTGTGGAGCGGTGACCCGGCCAACGGCGGTACGAAGGTGGGCAGTTCCTGCACCACCGCTGCCGACGGGCGCTGCTCCGCGACCGTCACCGTCGGGACGTACTACTGGCAGGAGACCAAGCCCCCGCCCGGTTTCCGGCTGCCGGATCCGGCGGTTTTCGGCCCGCTCGTCCTGAGCGACGCCAACGCCGCCGCCGGGGTCACCCTCACCGCCGTCGACCAGCCCACCAGGGGCCAGGTCAGCGTGTCCAAGACCGACCCGGCCGGCAAGCCCCTCGCCGGCGCCGTCTTCCAGCTGTGGAGCGGTGACCCGGCGAACGGTGGTACGAAGGTGGGGAGTCCCTGCACCACGGGCGCCGACGGCGTCTGCACCGCAGCCGCCGGCCCGGGGACGTACTACTGGGAGGAGACCAAGGCGCCGGAGGGCTACCGGCTCCCGGACCCGGCCGTCCTCGGCCCGCTGACGCTGACGGACGCCAACGCGGCCGCCGGGGTGAGCGTCACCGTCGTCGACCAGCCCGAGGAGGTGCCCACCGGCCAGGTCGGCGTGACCAAGACCGACCCGGCCGGCAACCCGCTCTCCGGCGCCGAGTTCCAGCTCTGGAGCGGCGACCCGGCCAACGGCGGCAGCAAGGTGGGCGCGCCCTGCACCACGGGCGGCGACGGACGGTGCAGCACGGTGGTGCCGCTGGGCACCTACTACTGGCAGGAGATCCGGGCGCCGCACGGCTACCAGCTGCCCGACCCGGCGGTCTTCGGGCCGCTGGCGCTCACCGCCGACAACCACCGGCAGGGCGTCGGCACCACCGCCGTCGACCGGCCGCTGCCCGGCGGGCTGCGCATCGTCAAGCAGGACCGCCGGAGCCACCGGCGGCTCCCCGGCGCGGTGTTCGAGCTCTGGCACCGCACCGGTGAGCGGGAGGAGCGGCTCGGCCGGGCCTGCACCACCGGGGCGGACGGCAGCTGCGACTTCGGCGACCGGGCTCCCGGCCACTACCTGGTCAAGGAGACCGGCGCCCCGAAGGGCTACCGCCTGCCGGCCGACCCGGTCACCGAGGTGAAGATCCGGATCGGTGGGAACGGTCAGCTCGTGCTGACCATCGACAACGACCGGCTGCCCGAACTGCCCCCGACCGGCACCGAGGCGCTCCTCGCCGCCGCCGCGGGCGGGACGCTGCTGCTCGGCGGAGGCGTCCTCCACGCCGCCGTCCGGCGCCGCCGCGGCGCGTAACCGCTAGGTCGTCCCAACGCGGGGGCGGGGGGGCGGCGGGAGGGCCGCCCCCCCC
>NZ_JBHXEG010000127.1:0-17225 GCF_042724935.1 Kitasatospora sp. NPDC127060 | reverse complement strand
GACCGAAGTCCTGGCGCCCCTTCGGCGTGTGGTGACGGGGTTACAGCGCGACGCCGAGCAGGGCGTCCACCGTCCGGGAGACCAGACCGGGCGCGCCGATGTCGGAGCCGCCCTGGCTCTCCTGCTGCGCGACCCACCGGTCGACGGCGGCCAGCGCGGCGGGCGCGTCCAGGTCGTCCGCCAGTGCCGCGCGGACCTCGGCGAGCAGCTGCTCGGCCGCCGGGCCGTCCGGCCGGGAGACCGCGGCCCGCCAGCGGGCGAGGCGCTCGACGGCCTCGTCCAGGACGCCCTTCGTCCACTCCCAGTCGGCGCGGTAGTGGCGCGAGAGCAGCGCCAGGCGGATCGCCGCCGGGTCGACGCCCTCGCGGCGCAGGGCCGAGACGAAGACCAGGTTCCCGCGGGACTTGGACATCTTGTGGCCGTCCAGCGAGACCATGCCGGCGTGCACGTACGCCTTGGCGTACGGGTGCGAGCCGGTGGCGACCTGGGCGTGCGAGGCGCCCATCTCGTGGTGCGGGAAGGAGAGGTCGCTGCCGCCGCCCTGGAGGTCGAAGGTCATGCCCAGGTACTGCAGCGCGATGGCGACGCACTCGATGTGCCAGCCGGGGCGGCCGTGGCCGAGCTCGGTGTCCCAGGCGGGCTCGCCCGGGCGGGCGGCCAGCCAGAGCAGGGCGTCCAGCGGGTTGCGCTTGCCGGGGCGGTCCGGGTCGCCGCCGCGCTCGGCGAAGACCGGGCGCATGGCCTCGCGGCTGAGGCCGGAGACCTCGCCGAAGTGCGGGTCGGCGTCGACCGAGTAGTAGATGTCCTCGTCGACCTTGTAGGCGGCGCCGGAGGCCAGCAGCTTCTGCACGATCGGGACGATCCACGGGATCGACTCGACGGCGCCGACGTAGTGGGCCGGCGGAAGCAGCCGCAGGGCGGTCATGTCCTCGCGGAAGAGGGCCGTCTCGCGCTCGGCGAGGGCCACCCAGTCCTGGCCGGTCTCGACGGCGCGCTGCAGCAGCGGGTCGTCGACGTCGGTCACGTTCTGGATGTAGAGGACGTCGTGACCGGCGTCCTTCCAGACCCGCTGCACCAGGTCGAAGGCGTTGTAGGTGGCGGCGTGGCCCATGTGGGTCGCGTCGTAGGGCGTGATGCCGCAGACGTAGATCCGGGCGGTGCCGTCCTGCGGCACGACCTCGCGGACCTTGCCCGCTGCGGTGTCGTAGATACGGAGGGGGAGCCCCTGACCAGGCAGGGCGGGAACCTCGGAGGCGGGCCAGGCATGCATGGGATCGACCTTAACCTTGAGAACATTTGAAAGCCTAACCAGTAACGAAGATCGACTGGATTCGCTTCCTGTCGTTGCCTGGTCACCTCGCGACTGATAGAGCATGTTCCGTTTCGGGCGTACGACTCGATCCGTTCGGCCACGGACATGGGTGAGCGCCCGGTCGGCCCTGCCGCCGACCGGGCGCCCCGGCTCCCCGGGGAAGCAGCCGGAGCCGCTACGACCGCTGCCAGAGGGCCGGCACGTTCGGCGGCTCCCAGCCCGCCATGGCGGTGTGCGCCTGGAGGCAGACGTAGGAGGCGCCGGAGTAGGTGACGCGGTCGCCCGCGCGGTACGCCGTGCCCGGGGTCCAGCTGCCGCCCGGCGGCGTGGTGGGCCCGCCGGTCGGGGTGCCGGTCGGGGTGGCGGTGGCCGTCGGGCTGGGGGTGCCCGGGGCCTGCGGCACGTCCAGCACGAAGTCGAAGGTGGCGGTCTCGCCGGAGCCGTTCTGCTGGACGTTCATCAGCAGCCGGGCGTCGTAGATGGTGTCGGTGTTGTTGCGCGGCTCGCCCGGGAAGTAGAGCTGGGTGGTCAGGATCGGGCGGCCGGGGGCCTGGACCTTGACGTGCAGGTGCCGGGTACGGCCCGGGTAGAGGCCGGGGACGACGGTGTCCAGTTGGTAGGCGCCGTTGGCGTCGGTGAACTGGTGGCCGCGGAAGGTGTAGCCGACGTTGTCGTAGTTGCCGCCGTCGTCGGCCTGCCAGAAGTCCAGCAGCACGCCGGAGACGGGCCGGCAGGCGCGGCCGAAGACGTAGCCGCTGACGGTCAGCCGGGTGCCCGGGCCGTCGTTCACCATCGAGCTGCGCAGCGGGGAGTCCGGCTTGAAGTACGGTCCCTCGATCTGCTCGATGGTGGGGTCGTCGCCGTCGTGGCACTCGGGGGTCAGGCCGGGGGTGCGGCCGGTGCCGGCCTGGTCCCGGGCCAGCGCGACCCCGCCGCCGACCAGCAGCGGCGCGGCCCCGAGCGCGGCGGCGGCCTTCAGGACGGTCTTGCGGCTGATCATGCCGTCGGACGGGGGCATGGGCCGTCTCCTTCCGGTGGATTCCTCAGGGGGTGGGGCGGCCCTTGTCATGATGGGGGCATGACAAGGACCGAACCGACCGCCGTCCGCGCGCCGGACCGGCCGCCGGTGGCCAGTAGGAACGTTACGGACCGTCCGGCGCGACGGCGATGGACATGATCCGGGGATCATGGTGATTTCCGTCGACCCGGGCGCGGAACTCCCCCGGGGTCATCCCGGTCTCCCGCCGGAAGAACCGGCAGAAGTACGCCGGATCCACGAAGCCCGCTTCCTTGGCGACCTGACGAATCGTCAGGTCAGTGCAGGCGAGCAGGCGTTTGGCCTCCAGTGTCTGCTGCCGGCGGATCAGCCCGCCCGGGGTGCGACCGGTGGCCTGCTTGACCAGGGTCTGCAAGTGCCCCGGGGAGACGCCGAGCTCCTGGGCGGTGGAGGCCACCGAGTGCCGCACCCCGCCCGGCTTGGCGATCAACCGGGTGAAGGCGGCGGCCAGTTCGGCCGGTCGGGTGGGTACCGCGGGCCGGTCGTCGGGGGTGCGGGCGCGCAGTGCCCGGACGATCAGGATGTGCAGACTGGCGCGCAGCACGCCCTGGTAGCCGGGAGCCCTGGTCAGGTACTCCTGCTCCATGTCGGCGAGCAACCCGTCGATGGCACCGGCCTGTTCACCGAGCGCGATGCCGGGGCGGGTGGCCAGGGCGCGCAGCGCGGCGAGGTCCTGCGGGTGCCCCAGCAGGAAGTCCTCGTTGAACAGGACGACCCGGCCGGCCAGCCCTTCGGCCTCCGCCCAGTGGTGCACCTGGCCGGGCGTGATCACGCACAACTGCGGTGGCGCCAGCGGCCGGTGGGCCAGGTCCAGGACGTGGGCGCCGCGGCCGCCGGTGACCTGGACGATCTCGTAGAACGAGTGGCGGTGGGGGAAGTTGGCGCGGGAGAGCGGGCCGATCGCGTCGAAACCTCCGATGGCGAAGGGCAGTACGTGGGGCAGCGGGACCTGCAGGCGGTGCAACGGCAGGTCCGGCGCGACTCGGGGGGTGGGGGTGGTCCGTCGCACGTCCATCGGAGCAGTGTGCGACCTGTTCCGGTGACAGGTCCAGACCACCGGCCGGTAGGGTCCGCCGGAGGGCCGGACCCCGGCGCGGTGCGCCGGGGGGCAAAACGGTGGGTCAGACCGGCGGCCAGGGGATCGCGGGCCAGTCCGCGGACGGCAGCGGGTGCCGGCCGGAGTCCCGCAGCCCGGCCACCCGGGCGCGGGTGGCGTCCAGTTCGGCACCGGTCAGGTGCGGGGTGAGGCGCTCGGCCAGCTCCCCGTCCAACTGCTCGGCCAGCCGGGCCAGCACCTCCAGCGCCTCGGTGGGCAGCGGGTCGCCCGCCCAGCCCCAGAGCAGGGTGCGCAGCTTGCCCTCGGTGTTGAAGGTGACGCCGTGGTCGATGCCGTACACCCGGCCGTCGGCGGCGGGGATCAGGTGGCCGCCCTTGCGGTCGGCGTTGTTGAGCACCGCGTCCAGCACCGCGAGCCGGCGCAGCCGCCGGTCGTCGTGGTGCACCAGCAGCGCGGTGCGCCCGTCCTCCACCTCGGCCCGGACGATCGGCAGCCAGCCCGCCTCCGGGCCCGCCGGGTCCTGCAGCGCCAGCAGCGGCTCGGCCTGCGGATCCGGCTCGACCCACAGCTGCACCATGCCGGGCCCGTGCGGCCCCTCGCGCAGCACGGTGGGCGGGATCAGCTCCCAGCCGGTCGCCGCGGACAGCTCGTACGCGGCGACCTCGCGGCCGGCCAGCGTGCCGTCCGGGAAGTCCCACAGCGGGCGTTCGCCGGCCACCGGCTTGTAGACCGCCTGGGCGCTCAGCGAGCCGTGCTCGACCGTGCAGTACAGCGCGGCGTTGGAGGCCTCGGTGAGGCGGCCGTGCACGGTCAGCGTGCCCTGGCGCAGCAGCGCGAGGGCGGTGCGCACGTCGGCGGCGAGGGCGGCGGCGGCCGCCGGGTCGGCCTGCGGCGGGGTCTCGGTGTTCAGCGCCGGTAGCCGTTCGCGCGCGGGCACAGGTGGCCCTCCGGGTCCAGCGGCAGGTTGCAGAACGGGCAGGGCTTGCGGCCTGCCGCGACCAGGTCCAGGGCGCGCTTGGCGAACACCCGGGCCATCGCGCCGGACAGCCGCACCCGCAGCATGTCGGGGCCGTTCTCGTCGTCCTGGAAGACCGCCTCCTCGGCGTCCTCCTCCTCGTCCTCCACCAGCGCCTGGGCCTCGACCACCAGGCAGGCGTCCACGCTGTCCCAGGCCAGCGCCATGGTGCCGACCCGGAACTCCTGCTCCAGCGGGAGGTCCAGCGGGGCGGTGTCCAGCAGGTTCTTGGGGGCGGCGGCCGGGATGGCGGCGTCGCCGCCGCTGCGCCGCAGCGCCTCGTCCAGGACCTCCTCGATCCGCTCGGCCAGCGCGGCCACCTGGTTCTTCTCCAGCAGCACGCTGGTGATCCGGCCCCGGGCGCTGGCCTGCAGGTAGAACGCCCGGGCGCCGGGCTGGCCGACGGTGCCGGCCACGAAGCGTTCGGGCTGGTCGTAGAAGAAGACCTGACGGGGCACGCTCTAGCTCCGGATCGGGTTGTCCAACTGGGCAGGTGGTCGAACTGCGGGGCACTCAGGTGGGGCACTCATCAGCCACCCTACGACCTCCGGGCCCCGGCCGGGGAGCCGAGCCGGGGCCGCCGGGCGGGGGTGGCACCCGCGGGCCCGGGGTGTGCCCCCGGACCGCACCCGTCAGGCCGTACCCCTCGGGCGGTGGCGCTCGGGCGGTAGTGGTCGGGCTGCGGTGCTCAGGCCGTGCCGCCGACCACCGCGTCGCCTCCCGGGGTGGCCGGGGCGGCGGAGGGCCTGGGCGCCAGCGAGGAGAGGTCGCCGGTGTCGCCCATCCTGAGCACGAAGGGCCGCTGCGGGGTGTAGCGGATCGCGGTGACGGAGCAGGGCTCGACGCTGATCCGCTGGAAGTGGTCGAGGTGCAGGCCGAGGGCGTCGGCCACCACCGCCTTGATCACGTCCCCGTGCGAACAGGCCACCCAGACCGCGTCCTCACCGTGCTCGGCGGCGATCTTGGCGTTCCACTCCCGGACGGCGTCCACCGTGCGGTGGCTCAGCTCGCGCAGCGACTCCCCGCCCGGGAAGGCCGCGGCGGCGGCGTGGTCCTGCACCGTGCGCCAGAGCGGCTCCTTGGCCAGCTCGGCCAGCGGACGGCCGGTCCACTCGCCGTAGTGGCACTCCCCCAGCCGTTCGTCCTCGGCCGGCCCGCCCAGCTCCGGGCGGACGGCGAGCAGCGGCTCCAGGGTCTGCCGACAGCGCTCCAGCGGGCTGCTGACGGCCTGCACCAGCGGGATCCCGGCCAGCCGGCCGGCCAGCGCGGCGGCCTGCGCGCGCCCGGTGTCGTCCAGGTCCACGCCGGGGGTCCAACCGGCCAGGATTCCGGCGGTGTTCGCGGTCGAGCGGCCGTGGCGGACGAGCAGCAGGGTGGGCATGGGGCTCAGCCTACGGCCTCCGGGCTCGGCCGTGGGCCGGTCGGGGCGGCCGACGGGGCAGCGGTAAGGGGCCTCGGAGTGCCGATCGGCCGGCCTCGGAGTGCCGGTCCGGGGCGGCTCCGGCCGCCGGTGGCCCCGCCGGCGCCCCTTCTCCCGACCCCCCGGGCGCGTCCGGGGGACAATGGCCCGCATGATCGTCCACTGCGCCGTGTACCAGGACGGCCGCCGGCTGGGGGCCTCCGAGGACCTGACCGACTCGCTCACCGCCGCCCGCGAGGCCGGCCCGGGAGCCTTCGTCTGGATAGGCCTCTTCGAACCCACCACCGAGGAACTCGACCGGGTCGGCAAGGAGTTCGCGCTCCACCCGCTGGCCGTCGAGGACGCCGTCAGCGCCCACCAGCGCCCCAAGGTCGAGGCCTACCAGGGCTCGCTGTTCGTCACCCTCAAGACCCTCGGCCACCACGCCGACACCCACGCCGTCACCAGCGGCGAGGTGATGGTCTTCCTCGGCCCGGACTTCGTGATGACCGTCCGGCACGGCGCGGACACCCCGCTCAGCGGCCTGCGGGCCCGGCTGGAGCAGCAGCCCGAACTGCTCCGCTACGGGCCCAGTTCGGTGCTGCACTCGGTCTGCGACACCGTGGTGGACGGCTACGTCGAGGTGGCCACCGCCCTGCAGACGGACCTGGACGAGCTGGAGGCCGACGTCTTCGCCCCCGGCCGGATCGGCCGCGACACCGCCGGGCGGATCTACGGCTACAAGCGCCAGGTGATGACCGTCCGCCGCGCCACCGTCCCGCTGCTGGAACCGATGCTGCGGCTGGAGCGCGGCGCCCCCTTCGTCCGGCCCGAGACCGCCCCCTACCTGCGGGACGTCGCCGACCACCTGGCCCGGGTGAACGACCAGGTGGACGGCATGGACCGGCTGCTCTCCGACATCCTCGGCGCCAACCTGGCGCAGGTGAGCGTCCAGCAGAACAACGACATGCGGAAGATCTCCGCCTGGGCGGCGCTGGCCGCCGTACCGACCATGATCGCGGGCGTGTACGGAATGAACTTCGACGTGATGCCCGAGCTGCACGAGCCCTGGGGGTACCCGGCGGTGCTGTCGCTGATGGCGCTGGTCTGCGTGGTGCTGCACCGGGTGTTCAAGCGGCACGACTGGCTGTAGTGCCGCCCGGACTCCGTTCCGCGCACGGGCTACGCCGGGCCCATCGGCCACGCCAGGCCCTACGGGCTACGCCAGGCCGGCCCGCTCCAGCGCGTCGACGCCGGTGCGCAGCGCCTGGATCCGCTCGTCCAGGGTGAAGCCGGACGGGGCCAGGGTGAGCGTGGTGACGCCCGCGTCGGCGTAGGCCTGCATCCGGTCGGCGATCCGGGCGGTGTCGCCGATCAACGAGGTGGCGTCGATCAGGTCGTGCGGGACGGCGGCCGCGGCGCCGGCGTAGTCCTTGGCCAGGTACTTCTCCTGGATCTCGTCGGCCGCCTGCTCGTAACCCATGCGCCGGGTCAGCTGGTTGTAGAAGTTCTTCTCCTTGCTGCCCATGCCGCCGATGTACAGCGCGGCGTAGGAGCGCAGGCCGTCGACCGCGGCCTTGATGTCCTCGCCGACCGCGATGTTCACGGTGGGGCAGAGGTCGAAGCCGTCCAGCGTCTTCCCGGCCTTGGCGCGGCCGGCCGTCAGGGCGTCCAGGGAGAGCGCGGAGTGCTCGGGCGAGAAGAAGATGCCCAGCCAGCCGTCGGCGATCTCGCCGGTCAGCTCCAGGTTCTTCGGGCCGATCGCGGCGATGTACAGCGGGATCTGCTCGCGCACCGGGTGCACGGTCAGCTTGATCGGCTTGCCCGGACCGCCGGGCAGCGGCAGGGTCCAGTGGGCGCCGTCGTGCACCAGGCGCTCGCGGGACATCGCCTTGCGGATGATCTCCACGTACTCGCGGGTCCGGGCCAGCGGCTTGTCGAACTTCACGCCGTACCAGCCCTCGGAGACCTGCGGGCCGGAGACGCCGAGGCCGAGCCGGAAGCGGCCGCCGGAGAGGGTGTCCAGGGTCGCGGCGGTCATCGCGGTCATCGCCGGGGTGCGGGCCGGGATCTGGAAGATGGCCGAACCGACGTCGATCCGCTCGGTCTTGGCGGCGACGAAGCTCAGCACGGTCGCGGCGTCGGAGCCGTACGCCTCCGCCGCCCAGCAGACCGAGTAGCCGAGCCGGTCCGCCTCCTGGGCCACCGCGATGTTGTCGGCGTCCATGCCGAGTCCCCAGTAGCCGAGGTTGATGCCGAGTCGCATGTGCCGAACCTTCCAGTCGGATGGGCTTGGTGGCGAGGGTAGCCGCGCACGCGCGGGTCATGCTACTGACGGGTACCGGTGGCTCGGGTCACACCGGGCGCATTGATCGTTCTGCGGGTCTGCGCCCCTGCCCGGGTACCGGCCGCTACGCTCAGCCGACGTGGGGAGCGCTCTCCCCACCTGCGCGTTTACAGGGGCTACCGGGCCACCGGTACCACCGGCCAGTGGAGGGCCCGTCCGATGGAAAAGCGTCACCTCGGCCGCACCGGCCTGCAGGTCTCCCGCCTCGGTCTCGGCACCATGACCTGGGGCCGCGACACCGACGAACACGAAGCCGCCGAGCAGCTCAAGGAGTTCGTCGACGCCGGCGGCAACCTGGTCGACACCGCCGACGTGTACGCCGACGGCGGCGCCGAGTACCTGATCTCCCGCCTCACCGACAGCCTCATCCCCCGCTCCGAACTCGTCATCGCCACCAAGGCGGGCAGCGTCCCCGAGTCCCACCGCCGCTTCGACGGCTCCCGCGGCCACCTGCTCGCCGCCCTGGACGCCTCGCTGCGCCGCCTCGGCACCGACTACGTCGACCTGTGGCAGGTCCACGCCTTCGACCCGACCACCCCGGTCGAGGAGACCCTCAGCGCCCTCGACATCGCCGTCACCTCCGGCCGCGCCCGCTACACCGCGGTCTGCGACTTCAGCGGCTGGCAGCTCGCCAAGGCCGCCACCTGGCAGCGCGCCCACCACGACCGGATGCCGCTGGCCGGGGCGCAACTGGAGTACTCGCTGCTGCAGCGCGGCATCGAACGCGAGGCGCTGCCCGCCGCACTGGACGCCGGGGTCGGGATCCTGGCGGGCTCGCCGCTCGGCCGCGGGGTGCTCACCGGCAAGTACCGGCACGGTGTCCCGCAGGACTCGCGCGGCGCCTCGCCCCACCTGACCGGATTCGTCCAGCCCTACCTCGGCGAGCGCTCCCGGCGGATCGTGGACGCCGTCGGCACCGCCGCCGACGGGCTCGCCAGCAGCCCGCTCGCGGTCGCGCTCGCCTGGGTCCGGGACCGCCCCGGAGTGGCGAGCGCGCTGGTCGGGGCACGTACGGTGGCACAGCTGCAGGCGGCACTGTCAGTGGAGGCGCTTACGCTTCCGGGTGAGATCCGCGGCGCGCTGGACGACATCTCGTCGCCGGTGCACCGCTACCCGGACCAGGGGTGGACCGAGCTGTAGGCCCCTGGACCGGGTTGTCGAGCAGAACGTGCAGTGGAGTGACCTTTGGAGCGGACGACGATGAGTGACACGGGAAACGGCGCTCCGAAGGAGACCGCGGCCCCGCCCGCGGACCAGGCCGCGATCGCGGACATCGTGGCGCGGATCCGCCAGATCGAGCGACAGGAAGCGAGCCCGGGGGCTCATCGGCTCGGGCCCTCCGGGGCGAAGGCCGCCGAGCCGGAGGGTTCCGAGGCGCGGGGTTCCGAGGCGCGGGGTTCCGAGCCCGGTCCCGCTGAGGTGGCGGCCGCTCCTCCGGTGCCCGCCCAGGCTGCCCCGGCGGCCCAAGCCGCCCCGGCCGTGCGGCCCGAGGAGCCGAGCGGTGACGTGCTCCAGCAGACCGTGGCGGTGCTGACCGCCGGTGGCGCCCCGGCCGAGCTGGCCGCCGCCGCGGTGGCCGAGTTCGGCGAGGACGCGGCCGAGCGGCTGCGCGAGGACCCGTGGGCCGTCCTCGGCCTGCCCGGCGTACGCCCCGAGCACGCGGACCACTTCGCCCGCGGCCTGCTCGGCTCCTCGGCCGCCCCGGACGACCCACGCCGGGCCCAGGCCCTGGTGGTCTGGCTGCTGGAGCAGGCGGCGCTGCGCGGGCACTCGGCCCAGGACCTGACCGAGGTGGCCGAGGGGCTCGAACGGCTCCGGATGCCGGAACCGGCCGCCGCGATCCAGCACGCCGTCGCGGACGGACGGGTGCTGCCGTTCCAGGAGGCGCTGAGCGGCCCCGAGGCGCAGACCTCCGGCGATGACGAGGAGGAGGCGCCGACCCGGACGCTGCTCGCGCTGGAGGGGCTGGCGATGGCGGAGGACAGCCTCGCCGAGAAGCTGCTCCAGCTGATGGCCACCTTCGTCCCGGGTGAGGACGCCGAGCCGGAGACCGCCGAGCTCGCGGAATCGGAAGGGGAGCCGGCGTCGGAGCCGGAGCCGGAGCCGGAGTCGGAGTCGGAGTCAGGGTCAGGGTCAGAGCCGGCGTCAGGGTCAGAGCCGGAATCCTCGGAGGAGGCTGCCGAGACCGCTCCCGCCGAGGCCGCGCCCGTCTCCCCCGGCCCCGCCGCCTGGGAGGCCGCCGCCGCGACCGCGCCGTCCTCCTCCGCGGCCGCCCTGGTCCGGGCCGTCGCCGACAGCGCGCTGGTGCTGCACACCGGCGGTGAGGCGGCCCGCGCCGAGCCGGCCGCGCTGCTCGCCGCCGCCCGCGGGCTCGGGCTGCGCGCCTGGGCCGCCACCTGGACCGACCAGGGCAAGGAGTCCTTCGACGCGCTCAGCGAGGCCGAGACCCCGGTGGTCACCCTCGCCGAGCTGCTGTCGGGTACGGCGGGCCCCGGCCACGCGGCCGACGGCTCGCTCGCCCTGGACCTCCTGGTCGTGCTGGACGCGCCGCTGCTGGACGTCGAACTGGCCGCCACCGTCCTGGAGTCGCTCGCCGACGGCACCCGGCTGGTGCTCAGCGGGGACCCTGGTCAGCTCTGGTCGGCGGCCCCCGGCCGGTTCTTCGCGGACCTGCTGGCCGCCAAGGTCTGCCCGGCCGTCGCCTCCCGCACCCCGGACTTCGGTCCGATCGGCGAGCTGGTGTCCGGGGTCGGCATCGGCGAGCTGCAGCCGGTCGAGGCGCCGGACAAGGAGGTGGTCATCCTGACCGCCAGGGACGGCGGCGAGGCCGTCCACCGCGCCGTGCAACTGCTCACCGACTCCATCCCGCGCGCGCTCGGCATCCCGGCCGAGCAGGTGGTGCTGCTCACCCCGGGCCACGGCGGCCCGGCCGGCACCCGGGCACTGAACGCCGCCGCCAAGGCCCGGCTGAACCCCGGCCCCGGCCGCTTCGGCGGTTTCGACCCGGGCGACCGAGTGGTGGAGTCCCCCGCGCCCGGGATCACCCGCCCGGCCCGGGTGCTCGACGGCGACGCCACCGGCCTGCACCTGGAATACCCGGACGGCTCGCGCCGGACCGTCCCGCCGGCCGAGGCCGGCCGGCTGCGGCACGGCTGGGCGCTGACCGTCCACCAGGCGCTGGGCCGCCGCTGGCCCGCCGCCGTGGTCGTGCTGCCGGAGGACGCCGGGCCGGCGCTCACCCGGCAGTGGGTCTACACCGCCTTCGGGCGGGGCGAGCGGCACCTGTCCGTGGTCCACGCGGCGGGCCCGGCGCTCGCCCAGGCCGTCGCCGAGCGCCCGGCGCAGCCGCGCACCACCCGGTTGCGGGCGGTCCTCGCGGAGAACGCGGCGTCGGCGTACTGATCCGCCGAGCGGTCCGCACGCCGACCGGCTGACGCGCGAAGGGCGGGCCCGGAATCCCGGGCCCGCCCTTCGCGTTCGTCCGATGTCAGTCGTCGGGGTCCTCGTCGT
This sequence comes from Kitasatospora sp. NPDC127060, assembly GCF_042724935.1. NCBI lineage: Bacteria > Bacillati > Actinomycetota > Actinomycetes > Kitasatosporales > Streptomycetaceae > Kitasatospora > Kitasatospora sp. NPDC127060. The sequence goes on along the minus strand of NZ_JBHXEG010000127.1, from coordinate 5,528 downwards.
CGTAGACCTCGCTCACGTCGAACCGGCAGATCAGCAGCTGCGGGTCGGCGTGCTCGAACGGCTCCGGCAGCCACTCCCCCGGTTCGGTCGGCTCGGCCGCCGCGACCCAGAGCGTCGAGTCCGCCTCCTCCAGGCCGAACTCCTCGCTGCGGGCGGCGATCTCGTCCGGCTCGTACTCGCCGAACAGCACGCCGAGCGCCGTGTTGACGCCGCCGGCGCCGCCCGGGGTCAGCGTGTCGTCGAGCCGTTCGGCCTGCGCGCGCAGCCGCTTGGGGTCGACCACGTGGTAGTCGCGGCGGATCAGCACGCTGATCGCCTCGGGCTGTTCCGGGCCGTGGTAGCCGCCCGGTCCCTCGTCTCCGGGGATCTCGAACGGGGTGACCTCGTCGTAGACCTCGTAGAGGAGTTGGTCGTACGCGATGGCCGCCGTCGCGAGCTGCTCGTAGGCAGCGGTCACGGCGGGATCATCGGCTGCGTTGGGGCTTGACACCGCTTCCAGATGACGGTCGATGGCGGCCTTGACCGCCTCAGCGGCGGCGCGTACCTCGGCAATGGTGGGCTGCGCGGCATCAGACATGGTGCAGACGCTATCTCCCCGCGGCGCCGGTACGCACAGCGGTTGTCACCTACACCCGCGATTTCACCGCAACTTCCCCCCTGATGTCCGATTCGGTGCGTTCTGTCCACCGGCAGAACCGGCGTGGGGCGGGCGCAGAGGGCGCACGGCCGGTCCGGCGGGGCCGTCCAGGTGCCGCTTCGCGCGCCGGTATCGGGGTATCCCCTCCACATCAGCAACAGAACTGATGCACTGTCAGCCGAGCGCCCGGGTCATGCGCTGCCGAACCGCCGCGCCGGGACGGGAGGTCGGCCGGAAATACCCGGGCCGACTGTCCGGAGCAGGCCGTAGGCTTGCGTGCAGGTGATCCTCAGGAGGAGCGTTTTGACCCCACCGAAGCCGGTCCGGCAGCCGGAGTACGAGTACCAGTCGCTGCGCATGCCGCGCGGCACCACGCGCAACGCGGCACGCCAACTGCTCACCGAGCACGCCGAGTACGGGCACTGGGAGCTCGACCGGCTGAGGCTGTTCCCCGACGGCAGCCGGACGGTCCGGCTGAAGCGGCGGATCATCCGGCAGGTCCGGAGCTGGTGACGGGCGGGGGCGCCGCGCCCTGAGCGGGATGCGCGCGCCGGGCCTTCACGCGCCTACGGCCGCCCCGGAGAACGGGGGCGGCCGTAGGCGCGTCGTTCCGTCGGCGGGTGTGCGTGCCTCGCCGGCGGAGGCCGCTGAGCGGTCGGGGGGCTCAGTCGGCCGGAGGGCTCAGCGGGCGCCGGCGCGGGCCCGGCGGTAGAGCACGCCGCCACCGATCAGCAACGCGAGCCCGGCGGCTCCGAACACCTCGACGCCACCGGCGCCGGTGTGGGCGAGCTCGCCGCCCGCGGCGACGCTCTGCGCGGCGGGGGCGGCCGGGGCGCTGGTGCGGGCGGCGGCCGGAACGGCCTGGGTGCTGGTGGTGGTGCCCGGCGCGTGGGCGGCCGGGGTGCTCGGGGTGACGCCGGTGGACGGTCCGCCGTTGCGCGAGCCACCCGGGCCGGTCTCACCGCCGGTCGCCGGCGGGGTGGTGTGGCCCTCGGGGCAGTCGTCGGTCGGCTTCGGGGCGGGCCGGGCCACGTTGGCGCAGTCGTTGCCGAAGGCCGGATTTCCGACGCCGACCACGTCCACGGAGTTGCCGCAGGCGTTCACCGGGACGTGCACCGGGGCCTGGACGCTGTTGCCGGAGATCACCCCGGCCGAGTTGGCCGCGGTCCCCCCGGCGGAGGCCCCCGAGGCGGAGGAGCCCCGGCTCGCGCCGGTGCCGGAGGCGGCACTGCCGCCGGGCTGACCACCCTGACCGGGCCGCGGGGCGGCGTGGCGGCCGCCGCCGCTGACGTTGGCGCAGTGGTTGCCGTACGCCGGGTTCAGCACACCGATCACGTCGACCGTGTTGCCACAGGCGTTGATCGGCACCTCGACGGGTACCTGCACCGAGTTCCCGGAGGCGACACCCGGTGATCCCGCCGCACCTCCCTGCGCCTCGGCGGCCGCGTAGGCGTAGCCGGCGGTCGAGGCCAGCACGCTGCCGGTGGCCACGGCAGTGAGGATCCCCTTCTTGGCGACATTCCTCATGATTTCCCCTGACGTTTCGATACGGCATGTTCGACCTTGACGTGAACCTGTATGAAAGTCGGAATTTCCGTATATCCGGAAATCACGCAAGGCCTTCGACTGCACACGAGTTAACGAGAGGCCAACGGGGAGGTTGAGCCGAACGAAGCAGCTTCACCCGATCGAGCGATCGGGGCGTTCGAACCTTGCCGGCCCGGCCACGGGGGCCGGATCGGCCTCCGGGACCGGGCCAACCTCCGGGGCCGGACGGTCATCCGGGGCCGGGAGCCGAGCAGCACAAAGGCCCCCGGTGCGGCGCGTCCGCCGCCCGGGGGCCGTGCTGAGCCGGTCTCAAGGAACCTCGACGATCCTCAACGAGAACAGGCCTCAACGAGCCTCAACGGCCCGGAGGTCGGCTCAGAAGTTGGCGCAGTGGTTGCCGAACGCCGGGTTCAGCACGCCGATCACGCTCACGGTGTTGCCGCACAGGTTCACCGGGACGTGGACCGGAACCTGGACCTGGTTGCCCGCGACGACACCCGGGGAGCTCACGGCCGCACCCTCGGCGCCGGCACCGCCGTGAGCGGACGCCACACCGGCGGCGGCGAGCACCAGGCCACCGGTGGCGGCGGCGACAGCGGCGATCTTCTTGACCTTCATCATTCCTCCTGTACGGACAACGCAACCCGTTCGGCGGGCTGCACAGGGATGAACGACGCTGCGGCAAACGGGGTACGGAACAGATTTGCCATTCACCCGCAACGGTGATGCCTCGCACAAATAGTCGGCGAGCAATTGCGGGCAGAATCGTTTCTGTTGATCTCCCTCAACCCATCCCACAATCATGCGCTCGGACAATGCGCCCGGCCCGCCCCCGGCACTCAGGGAACGGGCCGACCCAGTCGCCTGATCAGCAGGCTCGGGACTTCAGCAGGCGTCGAGGAAGCGGTCCAGCACCCGGACGCCGAACTTCAGCCCGTCCACCGGCACCCGCTCGTCCACGCCGTGGAACATCCCGGCGAAGTCCAGCTCCGGCGGCAGCTGCAGCGGCGCGAAACCGAAGCAGCGGATGCCGAGGTCCTGGAAGGACTTGGCGTCCGTCCCGCCCGAGAGGCAGTACGGCACGGCGCGGGCGATCGGGTCCTCCGCGCGCAGCGCGGTCTGCATGGCCTCCACCAGCGCGCCGTCGAAGCTGGTCTCGATCGCCCGGTCCGAGTGCAGGCTCTCCCGCTTCACGCGCGGGCCGAGCACGCTGTCCAGCTCGGCCAGGAACTCCTCCTCGTAGCCGGGCAGGAAGCGCCCGTCCACGTGCGCGGTCGCCTGACCGGGGATCACGTTGACCTTGTAGCCGGCGCCCAGCATGGTCGGCTGCGCGGTGTTGCGCAGCGTGGTGCCGATCATCTTGGCGATGCCGCCGAGGACGCGCAGGGTCTCGTCCATGTTCTCCGGGTCCAGCTCGACCCCGAGCGCGTCGGACAGCTCGTCCAGGAAGGCCCGGACGGTCTTGGTGATCCGCAGCGGGAACTTGTGCCGACCGAGCCGGGCGACCGCCTCGCACAGCTCCGTGATCGCGTTGTCGTCGTTCTCCATCGAGCCGTGGCCGGCCCGGCCCTCGACCGTCAGGCGCATCCAGTGCATGCCCTTCTCGGCCGTCTCCACCAGGTAGAGCCGCACCTGGTCGTTGACGGTGAAGGAGAAGCCGCCGACCTCGCCGATGCCCTCGGTGACGCCCTCGAACAGCTCCGGGTGCTTGTCCACCAGGAAGCGCGCGCCGTAGGTGCCGCCCGCCTCCTCGTCGGCGACGAAGGCCAGCACCAGGTCGCGCGGGGGCTTGCGGCCGGTGCGCAGCCGGTCGCGCACCACCGCGAGGGTCATCGCGTCCATGTCCTTCATGTCGACCGCACCGCGCCCCCAGACGCAACCGTCGGCGATCTCGCCGCCGAAGGGGTCGTACGTCCAGTCCGCGGCGTTGGCCGGCACCACGTCGGTGTGGCCGTGGATCAGCAGGCCCGGACGGGAGCGGTCCTCGCCCTCGATCCGGACCACGGTCGAGGCCCGCCCCTTGGCCGACTCGAAGATCTGCGGCTCGACCCCGAACTCGGCGAGCTGCTCGGCCACGTACTCGGCCGCCTTGCGCTCGCCCGGGCCGGAGCCGTCCCCGTAGTTGCTGGTGTCGATCCGGATCAGATCGCGACAGATCTCGGCGACCTCCGACTCAGCCGTCACCCTCGGCGTCGCCGACTCGCTCCGCTCGCTCACGGTCACTCCTCGTCTTGGGCCCGCACCGACGCGCCAGCGCGCCACCCCCAGGACCTGCACCCGGGCCGTACGAGCACGTCCGCCCATCCTCCCCCAGCCCTCGATCCCGATCCACCCCCCGCACACCCCCGAAACCCGCTGGTCACGCCCCCGCCACGAGCCGCCCCTTGCCCCCGCCACCAGCCCCGCACTCCGCTCCGGAGCCGTTTTGGGACCCCAAGCCGATCTTTGCTACAGTTACATCTGTCAGCGCGGCGGCCGAGAGACCGAAAGCCGCGAGGGCGACACCTAGTCCGGGTGGCGGAATGGCAGACGCGCTAGCTTGAGGTGCTAGTGCCCTTTATCGGGCGTGGGGGTTCAAGTCCCCCCTCGGACACCAGCTGAGACCCCTGTTTATTCAGGGGTTTTTTGCTTTTCCGGGCCTCGTGCAACCCGGAGAACGGTGCCGGGCGTCCCGAGGGCCCGCGCAGTCTGCGTTGGTCAAATGTCTACCGGCGACTGCTCCCATGTCGATAGTCCGAGGCCGGGCATCCTGTAGTTCAACGAGTCCGCCCCGCCGGTTCAGGGCCGAGGCCTCTCGGGATGGGTCGGCCCGGGGGCGGGTTCGCATGGTGGTCCGAACGTACCGTGGGGCCGGTCGAGTTGGCCAGGCGGCCACCGGCCGGTGGGTGAACTCGGATGGTGAGGGCGCGGGTTCGGGTGTGCGAGTGCGGAGCGGACCCGGTTGCACACGGCGGCCGGGCGGGGGTCAGGCACTGAGGGCGCCGGGGGCGGGTTGGGCGGTCTCCACGAGGCGGGCGAACTCGCGCCAGGCGGCGGCGCATTCGAGGGCGAGCTGGGAGATCCGTTCGGCGCAGTGCGGGGGGACGCTGCGGACCAGCTGGTCGCGTTGGGCGGCGGGGGGCAGGCTGCTGGTGAGCATGCGCAGCAGGTGGCGGCCGCTTTCGTTGAGGCGCAGGGCGGGGTCGGTCATCAGGCGTTCCATGGTGCGGACCGGGTCCTGGGCGGTGGGTGGTGTGGTGGTGCGGCGGATGGTGCGGGGTTCGGGCCCCGCGGGCCCCGCGGTTGCTGCGGGCTGGGTGGGTTCTGCGGGTTGGGCGGGCTCGGGCGTGGGGGTGGGCGTGGG
>NZ_JBHXEG010000126.1:0-17302 GCF_042724935.1 Kitasatospora sp. NPDC127060 | reverse complement strand
GGGCCGGGGCTTCCGGTCGTCCCGGCCCCGCGGTACCCGGCCCAGACAGAGGGTGGCCGCCGGGGTCGCGGCGGCGCGAGCTGTTCAGCCGGAACCGAATACTCCCGAAACCGCCCCGAAGCCGTCCGGAGCACGCCATGCTTGCCGCCGTCGGATGCCGGACCGGCCATGGGGGAGACATGCTCGAACTGCGTTTCACCGTGCCGGATGTGGCCCGCACCAGGCTCACCGTCTCGCCGCTGGACCAGATCCTCGGCGGGACCGCCGGGGTCCAATACCGGTGCGTCAGCGCCACATCGGTGCGCGACCGCTGGTGGCGCGGAGCGCGCCGGCACGTGCCGCACCGGGCCGCGCCCTTCCTGGAACTCGTCAACGCCGGTCCCGGAGTCCTCCCGGACTTCCTCGCGGTCAGCATCGACTCCTGCCACCGCCGGCTCGTCGACGAGCTGGATGTCATCCTCGCCGTCACCGAGGACAGCCTGTGCCAGGACCTCGCCCTCTACGGCAACGGGCCGGATCTGCCGGCCGTGGTCAGAGACTTGAGGGACGGCGGGCCGCGCCGGTTGCGGCAGGTCACCGACGGCATCTGGGCGCTGTTCCGGTCCTGTTTCGCATCGGACTGGCCCGACATCCAGCGCGCCCTGACGGCGGACATCGCCGGGCTCTCCCGCGCCGCGGCCGAAGTCGGCACCGGCGCCATGCTGGAGGCCGTCCACCCCGGGGCAGTCTGGCGGGCCGACGGCGTGCTGCGGATCCCCGCGCACGCGCTGCACGACCGATTCGCCCTGGACGGGCAGGGGTTGGAACTGCGCCCCAACTTCTTCCTGACCTCGGTCGCGGCGGCCCTGGACGGACGGCAACCGGCGGCGCTGCTGTACCCGGTCCGCGTTCCACCGCCCGATCCGGGCACCGTCCGGAAAGCCGACGGACTCGTCCTGCTCGTCGGGGCGACCCGTGCCCGCGCCCTGCGCTCGATCGGCCTCGGCCCCTGCACCACCACCCTGCTCGGCGAACGCATCGGCCTCAGCCCGGCCTCCGCCTCCGCCCACGCCACCGCCCTGCGCGCCGCCGGGGCGATCACCACGGAGCGCGTCGGGACCGAGGTCCGCCACGCCCTCACCCCGCTCGGGCAGGACCTCCTGCTGCACAATCCCGAGCCGGTGGTGTCGGGCCTGCGGCGGGACGGTGGCGGGTAGTCGGCAGACCCCTCGGGGCGCCGCGGCAGCGGGCGGTGAATCCCCTTTGCCCGCTGTCCGGCCCCGTGAGAGCATCGCCGGATGGCAGGTACGGGGCGGACGGACAGGTTGATGGACACGACGGAGCCGGCAGAGGCCCGCATCGACGATGCGAGCAACATCCTGGTCGCGCCTTCGGAGTTGCACGACGACGGGGTGCTCGGGGAGTTCTTCGGGGCGACCGTCACGCCGGAGCGCCTTGCTTCCGGTTCGCCCGACCTCGCGGGGAAGACCGTCTACCTGTGCGGCGACGTCTCCGGGCTCGACGTCGGTCAACTGCGGACGGCTGACAGGGTGTTCGTCGTCCGGGAGCGGTCGCATGGTCATCAGGAGGACGCGGACGCCCCGTGGACCGTGGTCGGCCTCGGCCGGGTTCCCACCAGGGTGCACGGCGTCGGCGTGTACTACCGGCGCTTCTTCGGGCTCGACGCCGATCACTTCGGACGGATCCGTGCGGAGCACGAGTTCCAGTCCCTGACGGAGTCGACCAAGCCCGGTACGGCCCATCGCAGCGGGATCTACCTGACGCCCGTCACCCGGGACGGCGACGACCTGCACTTCCGTCTGCTCCGCTGCTCCACGAACCTCTCGGGGCCGACCGAGGGCTTCGGCCCGACCGACACCCGGATCGTCGAGGCGCTGAACCGCGAGGCCGCCACCGTGTTCCGGGGCCACGCGCCGCTGAACCACGTCCTCGCGCAGATCTACCACAACACCCGTGCCACGGCCGGGCGCAAGCAGTCCAAGGCCAAGATCTCGGCCCACGCGGACAAGACCAAGGACATGCCCGGCAACGGAGTCATGGCCTTCTGCACCTTCTACGACGGGCTCGACAAGCTGCAGCCGATGGCCGACGACGCCTTCGACCACGGGGTGAAGAAGGTCAGCGGGCTGACCAGACTCCACTTCCGGCTCAAGGACCCGAGCGCCGAACTCGACGGGGTCGCGCTCCCGGCGCAGTTCACCCTGACCCTGCACCCGGGCTCCGTGTTCTTCATGCCGCTGTCCACGAACCGCCTGTACACCCACGAGATCCGGTCCTCGATGCTGGACGCCGAGTCGCTCCCGACCCGGCTGGGATACGTGGTGCGCTGTTCGAGCGCCGAGGCCGTGCACAGGGACGGCCGCACGTTCCTCAAGACGGCCGGAGGACCGGTGGAGTTGGAGCCGCCCACGCCGGCCGGCCTGGACGAGCTGCGCAGGCTGTACGCCGAGGAGAACAGGACGTCGTCCTTCATCGACTACGGCGACGGATTCCGCTTCAGCATGAACACGGGAGACTACCGTGCCCCCCGCGCCTAGGACTTCGGACGAGATCCTCCCGTACGCCCTTCCGGCCGAGGGGGACCCCTTCGCGGAGCTGTCCGCGTCGGTCGATTGGGAGGACGTGGGCAAGGGCCGGCGGGGCGCCGTGCTCACCCGGGTCGACGAGTCGGGCGGGGTGCCCCTGGTCCGTACCACCACGCGGTACGGCAGCCCGACGCAGCGTTTCCGGCCGGTGCACGAACGCCTCGCGCAACGGATCCAGGAGTGCGCGGGGATCGCGGCCGGTTTCAACAACGCGCTCATCGAGAGCTACACGAACGCCTACACGACCATGGGCGCCCACTCCGACCAGGCCATCGACCTGGCGGACGATTCGTTCATCGCCGTCTTCTCCTGCTACCGGAACCCCGAGGCGGGCCCGCCGAGGAAGCTGGTGTTCGAGCCGAAGGCAGCCGACGGCGAGAAGTTCGAGGTCCCCCTCGTCCACAACGGTGTCGTCGTGTTCTCCGTCGACGCGAACCGGCGGCTCAGGCACAAGATCGTGCTGGACGCGCCCGCCGGGGCGGCCGACAACCCATGGCTGGGTGTCACCTTCAGGACCTCGAAGACCTTCCTCCGGTTCCGCGACGGGCACGCCTACCTCCCGGAGGGTGCGCGCCTGCGGCCGGCCGACGAGGAGCAGAGCCGCGAGTTCTACCGACTGCGCCGCCGGGAGAACCAGGAGACGGACTTCGGCTACCCGCCGCTGACGTACACCGTCAGCGAGAGCGATCTGATGCCGCCCGTCTGATGCCGCCTGTCTGATCCGGCAGGCCGGACGCTCGGCTACGCGGTCGGCGAGTGGTGCTGCGGTGCTGCAATGCGCCGTCCTGCTCGGGGGGCCGCTCCGGGTGTCGGTTCACCCGTCCGGGTAACGCTCCTTCGTGTACTCTCCGTGATCGTCTGCTTTCGTGTTGTCATGGCTCCGCAAGCTCCATCGGCACACGTTCGCGTTCGCGCGGAAAGGCAGACCCATGGGCAGATCCACAATCGCGACCACGCCGGCGGCCGTCGCACTGGCGGCAGCGGCGCTGCTCGGCGCCGTACCGGGCCAGGCCCACGCCGAGGCGGGGCAGGACAACATCGCCATGCTGAAGCAGGAGAAGACCCAGTGGTGCTGGGTCGCCTCCGGGCTGACGATCGCCAAGTTCCAGGGCTACGGCAGTACCCAGACGGATTTCTGCACCCGCGCCCAGCCCTACTACGGCTGCAACAACCAGCCGGCCACCCTCGACGACATGGCCAGGGGCTGGAACAGCCTCGGCATGACCCACCTCGGCTCGGGCCTGAACAGCGCGGCCACGTTCAACCAGGTCTACACCGACGTCAAGGCGGCCCGGCCGGTCGCCGCCCGCATCGGGTGGACGTCCGGCGGTGGCCACATGAACGTCGTCTACGGCTTCGACACGTCGAACAACACCATCGCCGTCGCCGACCCGTGGCCGGACACCGCCACCTACACGTGGTGGAACTACCAGGACTACGTCAGCAACAGCTCGTTCAAGTGGACCCACTCCCGGATCGGCATCTCCAGGTAAGGCAGGCGACATGCGCGACACCAGATCATCCAGTGTGCGGGCGGCCTCCAGGCCCTCCCACCCTTTCCGTCCCTCCCGTTCGTTCCGTCCGGCCGCCGTCCTGGCGGTGGGCGCCGCCGTACTGCTGGCCCTCGCTGGCCCCGCCCACGCGGCTCCGGCCAAGGACCCGGTGCCGGCGGACATCCCGGACTACCAGGCCGCCCTCGACCTGGTGCGGTCGGCCGACGTCCACGACGCCGTCTGCCGCTTCCTCAGCGTGCCGCTGCCGCAGGGCGACGCCGCCGGAGCGGCACAGCGGATCCCCGACAACGCCGCGCCGTGCGAGGGAATGCCGGCGTTCACCGTGAAGGACCCGCTGGCCCTGAACGAGATCACCCCCGGGTTCGTCGCGGGGACGGCGCTGCCGATCCCGACCGAGGCGATCCGGCTGAGCCATCTGGTATCGGCGTTGAACGCCCCGGTCAACGGTCGCAACGCCACCGTCCTGCTCGCCCCCACCGAGGGTGGCGGCTGGCACCTGGCCGGTGTGCGCGACGGCGATGGCGACGCCGTGTACGCGGGCAAGGCCACGGTGGGGAGCCTGGTGTTCACCGAGCCGCAGATCCGCGGCTGGTACCAACTCACCGTCAGCACCGTGAAGCCGCTCAACGACCAGGCACGGCAAGGGCTGAACGGCCAGGACTCGGCCTCGCTGAGCGCCTACCAGAAGCTGGTCAAGGCCCGCTACGCCGACAAGCTGCCCGGCTCGGAGTACGCCGCCGCCGGGATGTCCAGCGGTTACGGCGCCGCGCGGACGATGGAGCCGGCCTCGTCCTCGACGCCGATGCTGGTCGGCGGCTCGACCGCGGCCCTGGCGCTCGCGGGCGGTGTCCTGGCGCTCCGCCGCCGTCGGCGGACCACCGGCTGATCCCGGACGGTCCGTCCCGTCGGGCCCGCAGGGGGCGCCCCCTGCGGGCCCGGTCGGCGTGCGGCCCGGGCGCTGCTCTCGGAGCTCTGACCCCGACGGGCCCGGGGGAGCGCCTCACACCAGGCGCAGCACCAGCTTGCCGGTGTTCTCGCCGCGGAACAGCATCCCGAGGGTCTCCGGGAAGTCCGCCACGCCGCCCTCCACCAGGTGCTCCTTGACCTTGATCCGGCCCTCGCCGATCCAGCCCGCGAGCTCGGCCGCCGCCTGCGCGTACCGGCGGGCGTAGTCGAAGACCACGAAGCCCTCCATCCGGGCCCGACGCACCAGCAGGGACAGGTAGTTGGACGGGCCCTGGACGGAGTCCTCGTTGTTGTACTGGCTGATCGCGCCGCACACCACCACCCGGGCGTGCATCGCCAGCCGGGTCAGCGCGGCGTCCAGGATCGGGCCGCCGACGTTGTCGAAGTAGACGTCGATGCCGTCCGGGGCGTGGGTGCGCAGCGCCTTGCGGACGTCCTCGGCGCGGTAGTCGATCGCCGCGTCGAAGCCGAGCTCGTCCGTCAGCAGCGCGCACTTCTCCGGCCCGCCCGCGATCCCGACTACCCGGCAGCCCTTCACCTTGGCGATCTGCCCGACCATCGTGCCGACCGCCCCGGCGGCGCCGGAGACCACCACGGTCTCGCCCTCCTTGAGCGCGCCGACCTCCAGCAGGCCGAAGTAGGCCGTCATCCCGGACATCCCGAGCGCCCCGAGGTAGGTGGACAGCGGGGCCAGCGCGGGATCGACCTTGAGCGCGCCCTTGCCGTCCGACACCGCGTAGTCCTGCACCCCGAAGGCGCCCACCACGTGGTCGCCGACCTGGAAGCCCGGGTGGTTCGACGCGACCACCTCGACCACCGACCCGGCCCGCATCACCTCGCCCAGCCCCACCGGCGGCAGGTACGACGGCCGGTCGTCCAGCCACCCGCGCATCGCCGGGTCCAGCGACACGTACCGCGTCCGCCCCAGGAACTCCCCGTCCCCGGGCACCCCCACGGCCTCCTCCCCGTACGCCCAGTCCTCCGGCCGGACCTCACCGACCGGACGACGGGCAAGGCGGATCTGGCGGTTGACGGCGGTCATGGGCAACTCCCGGGGGCGTACTCGCACGGAAAACGGACAGGTGCCCGAGTCTAAGCAAGCGCTTAATCAGCTGGCTAGAGATCGCCCGAAATCGGTTCACCCGCAGTGGTGACGGGCCGGGGCGAGAGTAGGGGCATCGGTGGTGTCCGCGCTGGGCGGCCCCGAGCGACCTCCTACCTGCCCGATATGGCCGTCCTGCCGGAGGAGCTCCTCGAAGCGGAGGGAGCGCTGTCGCCGGACCGGACGCTCCTGGTGGTCGAGGTGACCTCGCCGTCGAACGCCGACGCCGACCGAACCGTGAAGCGCCGCCGGTACGCGCAGTTCGGTGCGCCGCCCTGTCTGCTGGTGGACCGCGTGGAGCGGACCTGCACGCGGTTCTCCCAGCCGGGTGAGCCCGGGTGCGCCCGGGTCCAGGGGCCGCATCCGTTCGGAGTGGCATGACGGATCCCCGAGCCCTTCGAGGTGGACCTCGACACCAGCAGGTTCTGAGCCCCGAGGGCGTCGGCTACCGGGCCAGCAGGCCGCGGAGGGCGGCGGTGACCAGGGCCGGGGCCTCCTCAGCCATGAAGTGGCCGCAGGTGACGGTCCGGTGGTCCAGATCGGGGGCCCAGGGGCGCCAGCGGGCGGCGGCGTCGAAGCCGAGGGCGGCGCCCCAGTCCTGCTGGAGGACGGTGACGGGCATGGCGAGCCGGTGCCCGGCCGCGCGGTCGGCGGTGTCGTGGTCGACGTCGACGCCGGCCGAGGCGCGGTAGTCGGCGACGATGGACGGGACGGCCGCGCGGCAGGCGGCCAGGTAGGCGGCGCGGACGTCGGCGGGGATCGCGGCGGCGTCGCGGGACCACAGGTCGAGGAAGTGGCCGAAGAACGCGTCCGCCGAGGCGGCGATCATCCGCTCCGGCAGGCCCGGCGGCTGGGCCATCAGGTAGAGGTGGAAACCGACGGCCGCCGTGGTGCCGTGCATCACCTCCCACATGTCGAGGGTCGGCAGGACGTCCAGCGCGGCCAGGTGGGTGACCTGGTCGGGGTGGTCCATGGCGGCGCGGAAGGCGACCAGCGCGCCCCGGTCGTGCCCGGCCACGGCGAAGCGCCGGTGGCCGAGCGCGGCGGCCAGGGCGACGATGTCGGCGGCCATGGTGCGCTTGGCGTAGGCGAGGCCGTCGGGGGTCTCGGCGGGCTTGTCGCTGGCGCCGTAGCCGCGCAGGTCGGGGCAGATCACGGTGTGGTCGGCGGCGAGGTCGGCGGCCACGGCCCGCCACATCAGGTGGGTCTGCGGGAAGCCGTGCAGCAGCACGACCGGGCTGCCCTGGCCGCCGATCGCGGTGTGCAGGGAGACCCCGTCGGCAACGGGCACGCGGTGGTGGTGGAAGCCGGGGATGGTGACGGTCATGGCGAAGCCTCTCGTTCGGGGGCGGACGGTACGAGCCTGCCGGGCCCGGATCAGCATTCGATCAGCGCGGTAGCCTGACCTGCGGGAACGGCGGGAGGACGGAATGGCGCAGGTCACCTTCGGGGTGCTCGGTCCGCTGACGGCGGAGCGGGACGGCACCGCCCTCGGGCTCAGGGGGCCCCGGCACCGGGCGGTGCTGGCCCGGCTGATCGTGGCCCGCCGCCGGGTCGTGCCCGTCACCCGACTGGTCGACGACCTGTGGGCCGACCCGCCGCCCGCCGCCCTCGGCGCCCTGCGCACCTTCGTCGCCGACCTTCGCCGGGTGCTCGAACCCGACCGGCCGCCCCGGGCACCCGCCCGGATGCTCGCCACCGAGGGCCCCGGGTACGTGCTGCGCGCCGAACCGCAGGCGGTGGACGCCTGGCGCTTCGAGGCGGCCGTCACCGGGACGGCCGTCACCGGCGCGGACTCCGGCCCGTCCGCCGAGCGCGCCCTGGCCGTGTTGGACGAGGCCCTGGCGCTGTGGCGCGGCCCCGCCCACGCCGACCACCCGGACGAGGACTGGAGCCGCGCCGAACGGACCCGGCTCACCGAACTGCGGCTGCGTGCCGTCGAACAGCGCGCCGGCGCCCTGCTCGCGCTCGGCCGGTCCGCCCAGGCCGTCCCGGACCTGCGCGCCCACCTCGCCGACCACCCCTGGCGCGAGGAGGCCTGGCGGCTGCTGGCCCTCGCCCAGTACCGGAGCGGCCGTCAGGGCGAGGCGCTGGCCGCCCTGCGCGAGGCCCGGACGGTGCTCGCGGACGGCCTCGGACTGGACCCGGGGCCCGCGCTGCGCCGCCTGGAGGCGGACATCCTGGCCCAGGACCGGGGGCTCGACCCGGCGGCCGACACCTCGGCGGCCCGGCTGTGGCACGACGCGGCGACGGCCTACGACCGGACGGTGGCGCTCGGCGCGCGGGCGCGGCTGGAGAGCACGGTCGGCCTGATGCGCGGCCTCGCGGTGAGCGGCGGCGAGGGCCTGCACGCGGCCCGCGAGCAGCGGATGGCGGTGATCGCGGGCGCGGAGGAGTACGGCGACCCGGAGCTGACCGCCCGGGTCATCGGCGCGTACGACGTCCCGGCGATCTGGACCCGCAGCGACGACCCGGACCTCGCCGCCCGGGTGGTCGCGGCCGCCGAGCGCACCCTGGCCGCCCTGCCCGCCGGTGACGGCGTCTCCCGCTGCCGGCTGCTCGCCACCGTCGCCCTGGAGTCACGCGGCAGCCGCGAACCACGGCCCGCGCGGGCCGCGCGCGAGGCGGAGGCGATCGCCCGCCGGCTGCACGACCCGGCGCTGCTCGCCTTCGCCCTGAACGGACGGTTCATGCAGTCCTGCACCCGGGCCGGGATGGCGGCCGAACGCGACGCCGTCGGTGCCGAGCTGGTGGAGCTGTCGGCCCGGCACGGGCTGACCGTCCACGAGGTGCTCGGGCGGCTGATCCGCCTCCAGTCCGCCTGTACCCGCGGGGACTTCGCTGCGGCCGACCAACACGCCGACGCTGCATCGGAATTGTCGAACCGTCATGAACTGCCGCTGGTAAGGGTGTTCACCGACTGGTACCGGGCGCTGCGCTCGGCCGCCCACGGACGCGCCGCCGAGGCGGAGGCGGCCTACCGCGCGGCGGCCGCGGACCTGCACGGCGCGGGCATGCCGGGGCTGGCGGCGGGCCTGCTGCCGCTCGCGCTGCTGGCCCTGCGGATCGCGGCCGGGGAGAGCCGTCCCGAGGTGGACCTGAGTCTGGACTGGGGCCCGCACCGGCCCTGGGCCGAGCCCTTCGCCCTGCTGGCCGCCGGTGACCGCGCCGCGGCCCGGGCGGCGCTGGGGGCGCTGCCGCCGTCGCCCGCCGACCTGCTGTACGAGGCCCGCTACGCCTTGGAGGCCGTGCTGGCCGTGGAGTCGGGCGACCGCGCGGCGATGGCACGGGCCCGGGACGCACTGCTGCCCGCCGCCGGCGAACTCGCCGGGGCGGGCAGCGGTCTGCTCACACTGGGGCCGGTCGACGGCCATCTCGCCGCCCTGTCGAAGGGGTTGAGCGAGGCGTGAGCCGGTGGTCCCGACCGGTCAGTACTGGGCGCTGACCGTCACACCGCTGAAGTCGGTGTCGGCGTGCAGACTGACGTACCGGTAGCCGGCCGTCGGGTTGGTGACGGTGAGGGTCTGCGCGGTGCCCGGCTTGGTGGAGGAGGCCGTGAAGGCGCTGGGGGAGGCCCAGGTGTCGGCGTTGTAGTAGAGCGAGGCGTTGCCGGTGCCGCCCGAGCTGGAGACCTTCAGGGTGGTGGTGCCGGCCGGCAGGTAGAGGTAGAAGTAGTCGAGGCTGCCGGCGGTGCGGGCCTGGTTCGGCCGGGAGCAGTTCTGGCCGAGCGCGTCGGTGCGCGGGTCGGTGCAGGTCGGCAGGGTGGTGCTGCCACCGCCGGCGGTGACGGTGACCGAGGTCGGGGTGGCGGCGGTCCGGCCGGCGCTGTCGGTCACGGTCAGGGCGACGGTGTAGGTGCCGGCGGCGGCGTAGGTGTGGACCGGGTTGCGCTGGTCGGAGCTGCTGCCGTCACCGAAGGTCCAGTGCCAGGAGGTCAGCGACGCCTGGGAGTTGGTCTCGACGGACTTGTCGGTGAGGGTGACGGTGGCGCCGTCGACGGCCTGGCCGAAGAGCGCGGTGGGGCCGTCGGCGTAGCAGGCACCGGCGGCGCAGGCGTTCAGCCAGGTGTCGAAGTCGGCGTCGTAGGAGGTGCCGAGGCCGTTGTAGACCGCGTAGCCGCCCTGGTAGTCACCGGTGCGGAAGTGGCCGAGCATGTTCTGGACGTCGGCCGGGTGCTTCTCCAGCATGTAGCGGACGGCGAGGTAGCCCCACGGGTAGGTGCGCACCGTGTCCGAGTTGTCGTAGGTGTTCTGGAAGACGGTGCTCAGCTTGTACCGGTGGGTGGCGGCCTCGGCCATCGCCTGGGTGTCGGTGGTGCCGCGGTAGCTGTAGGACTCGTACTCGGCGACGCCCTCGATCCACCAGATGTCGGGGACGGAGATCTCGGTGCCGAAGTTGCCCTTCATGTCGTAGATGTTGTCGAGGTAGTGGGTGTACTCGTGGTTGAGGTTCCACACGTTGGCGGGGAAGCCGTCGTCGTAGGACTTCCGGTACATCACCGACACCGGCTTGTTGTTCGGGTCGGTGACGTCCATGACGGTCTGGCCGCCGTTGTTGGTGGAGTTGTTGTAGATGGCCCAGGAGTAGGTGAGGTAGTCGGCCTGGCTCTTGAAGACGGCGAGGGTGATGGTCTTGCCGTACTGGCCGGGGATCGGGCCGTTGTCCTTGACCATGGAGTGGAAGAAGGTGTCCTCGCCGCGCAGGCTCGCGCAGACGGTGGCCAGCTCCGCGGGGGTGAGGTTCTCGGTGCGTATGGTGCGGTTGTCGCACTCCAGGGTGTTGGGCAGGACGGCGGCGGTGAGCTTGCCGGGCAGGTCGCAGGTGCCGTAGTAGGAGCACTGCGAGCCGTCGTACTGGTTGGCGTTGTACGCGGTGTAGACGTACAGCGGGCCGGTGCTGCCGACGACCGGGGTGCCGTCGAGGACCTGCTTGACCAGCGGGCGGGTGAAGGCCGTGACGGAGCCGCCGTCGCCGGTGGTGCGGGCGAGGTCGTTGCCGGCGTTGACGTCGAGGAACTGGTTGGCGGTGCCGAGCAGGTCCTTGTGCTTCTGCGCGAAGTTCGCCAGGGCGGTGATCACGCCGTGGTCGGCGCTGATCGCGCTGACGTAGTCCGGGTTCCAGTTGGCCCGCCACAGCGGCGCGTACAGCACGGCGTTGACGGCCTTCACCATCTTGGGGAAGGCGTTGTAGCCGTTGTCGTAGCCGTTCAGGACCTGCTGGTAGACGTTCAGGTAGTGGCCCTGGATGTCGGCGCTGTCGGTGAGGATCAGCACCTCGTTGAGCACGGTGCCGTTGGCGTCGCTGACGTCCTTCCAGTGCGCGCCGGCGAAGAAGGCGTCGAGGCCGGCCTGGACGGCGCCGGTGAGCGAGGCGTCGTAGGGGCCGACGGTGCCCGCGTTGTTGGACTGGACGTAGTAGCCGGCCCGCAGGAAGAGCACCAGCTGCAGGAGGTTGGCGGAGTTGTCGCCGGTGTAGCTCCCGGCCTGGGCCTTGAAGGCGTTGGCGACGGCGAGCATCTGGGACTGCTTGAAGACGGCGGTCGCATCGCTGCCGGTGACGTTGAACAGGGTGTTGACGCAGTCCGTGGTCGCGCCCTGGACGAAGGAGACCAGATCGGCGCCGCTGCGGGAGCCGAAGTCGGCGGGCGTGCAGCCGGCCGCGGCCGGTGCGGCCTGGGCGGTCAGCGTGTGCTTGGCCGCCGCCGGGGCGGTCGGGTGCCGACCGGTCTGGACGGCCGTGCCGGTGGGCTGCAGCGCCTGGCCGAGCTGCTCCGGCGGCAGCGGCGCGGCGGTGCGGCCCAGCTCCTCGGAGACGGGGGCCGCGACCTCGGCGCCGAACGGCTTGGGCGCGGCGGGGGCTGCGGGCGCTTCGGCCGTGGCGGTCCGCGCCGTCGGCGCTGCGGCGGCGGTCGTGGACGCGGCGAGGGCGGGGGTGGGGAGCAGGGTGGCGGGGCCGGCGAGGGCGGCGGCCACCAGGAGCGGAAGGGATTGGCGCAGGCGCACTGCGGTGTCCTTGTCCTGAGGTGGGGGAGGTGACGCGGCGTCGGCCACGAGGCGGAGGGGGAAGTTGACGTGTGACCTGTCACCGGAATCAGGCTCAGAACAATGTCACAGGTTATATGTCATCGCAAGGGTGTGCGCAGGGGTGCGTGGAGGGGCGGACGGAGGCGGACGGACGGCCGTCGGTAGCCCTGCCGTGTTCGTGTCCGAAGGGCAGATGCACGAACCAAAGTGACATGTCACACCCTATTGATTGTGACGGGTCGTCCGTGGCACGGTGCCAGGCGAAGCCTCCGCGGCAAACGCGTCGGAGGCTCACCCCCACGCCCCCCAGCAAGGAGTGACGATGCGTCACCTATTCCGGCTACCCCGGGCACTGGCCGTGCTCGCCGCCGCCAGCACCGCCATCACCGGCCTCGCCGCCGCCCCGAGCTTCGCCGCCCCCACGGCGCAGGCCGGCCAGCAGGTGAGCCGGGCCCCGCAAGCCGCGCATCCCCAGGGCATAGCCCCCACCGGCGCCGCCTTCGGCCTCGACACCCACGCCGTGACCCAGGCGGGCCGCCTCGCACCTGCGCAACTCCCGCCCCGCTCACCGCAGTCGGCCGCCCCGCAGGCCCCGACGCCCAAGCTCGCCAAGGCTCCGGCCAAGGGGGCCGCCGTCGCCGGCGGGCACGTGGCCGGTGCGGCCCAGACCTCCTGCACCCCGGCCGACTTCAGCGGCCGCAGCGGCGCCGACCTGGTGAGCTACCTCCAGGGCGTGCCCGTCGACTGCGTCAGCTCGCTGTTCCGGATCACCGGCGGCGACGCCCACGGGGTGTTCCAGCAGAGCCAGATGCTCGCCGTCGCCAACGGCCTGAAGGGCGCCGCCGCCTCGTACACCGGCGACAACTCCACCGGGATCTACCAGCTGGTCTACTTCCTCCAGGCCGGCTACTTCGTGCAGTACTACCACCCGGCCGACGTCGGCACCTACGACGCGACGCTCACCGCCGCGGTGCAGTCCGCGCTCGACGCCCTGGTGGCAAGCCCGCACTTCCTGGACGTCAACGACGGCAACGGCCAGGTCGCCGGCCAGGCGATGATCCTCTCCGACAGCGCCAACCTCCAGGCCCACTACCTGGGCACCTACCAGCGGGTGCTGAACGCGTACAACAGCTCGTGGGACGCGTCCTGGTACATGGTGAACTTCGCGAACAGCGTGTACACCCCGATCTTCCGCGGCCACCAGAACGCCGACTACGTCGCGGCCGTCACCGCCGACCCGAGCATCATCAACACCCTCGACAGCTTCGCGCTGAACCACAAGGGCATGCTCGGCGGCACCAACTCCTTCCTCGACTCCAACGCCGGCCTGGAGACGGCCCGGTTCATCGAGCACCCGGCGCTGGCCGACACCGTCCGGCCGCTGATCAAGGGCCTGATGGACGCCTCCTCGATCACCGGCCCCACCGCGCCGCTCTGGGTCGGCGTGGCCGGCATGGCCGCCTTCTACGACAAGGCGAACTGCTCGTACTACGGCGTCTGCAACCTGCCGGACCAGCTCAAGGCCGCCGCCCTGCCGGTCAGCCACACCTGCGACTCCAGCCACAGCATCCTGGCCCAGAGCCTCACCGCCGCCGACCTCGCCGCCGTCTGCGCCAGCCTCCAGAACCAGGACCCGTTCTTCCACAACCTGGTCAAGGACAGCGGCCCGATCGCCGGTCAGTACGAGAACTCGCTGCAGATGGTGGTGTTCGCCTCCCCGCAGGACTACCAGACCTACGCGGGCGCCATCTACGGCGTCAGCACCAACAACGGCGGCATCACCCTGATCGGCGACCCGGCCACCCCCGGCAACCAGCCGCTGTCGCTGACGTACCAGAACGGCAACGACGGCTTCACCGCGGGCATCTGGAACCTCAACCACGAGTACACCCACGCCCTCGACGGCCGCCTCGACATGAAGGGCGACTTCACCCAGCAGATCTCCGTCCCGGACGTCTGGTGGATCGAGGGCGTCGCCGAGTACGTCTCCTACAGCTACCGCAACATCACCGACACCGGCGCGATCGCCGAGGCGCCCAAGCACACCTACGCG
The DNA here is from genome assembly GCF_042724935.1 of Kitasatospora sp. NPDC127060. NCBI lineage: Bacteria > Bacillati > Actinomycetota > Actinomycetes > Kitasatosporales > Streptomycetaceae > Kitasatospora > Kitasatospora sp. NPDC127060. The sequence continues at coordinate 3,059 of NZ_JBHXEG010000126.1, read as the reverse complement.
CTCAGCACGCTGTTCCAGAACACCTACGACAACAGCGACACCACCCGCACCTACCCGTGGGGCTACCTGGCCGTCCGCTTCATGGCCGAGAAGCACCCGGACGTCATCCAGAACATGCTGGGCCACTTCCGCACCGGCGACTACACCGGTGGCTACGCGACCTACAACTCGATCGGCACCGCGTACGACGCCGAGTTCAACACCTGGCTGGACGCCTGCGCCGCCGGCGCCTGCGTGGTGGGCGGTACCCCGACCGCCGCCTTCACCGCCGCCCCGTCCGGCCTGAACGTCCAGTTCACCGACCAGTCGACCGAGTCCGGCGGCTCCATCGCCTCCTGGGCCTGGAACTTCGGTGACGGCGCCACCTCCACCAGCCAGAGCCCCGCGCACAGCTACACCGCGGCCGGCAGCTACACCGTCAGCCTCACGGTGACCGACGGCAACGGCAAGACCAACACCATCAGCCAGTCCGTCACGGTCGGCAGCCTCACCGGCTGCACCGCCGCCGACGCCCGCGTGCTGGACAAGAACTGCTCCCGCACCGGCCAGTCCGCGACCGCCGGCAACCTGGACTACTACTACATCTACCTGCCGGCCGGCACCACCACCCTCAAGGTCTCCAGCTCCGGCGGCACCGGTACCGCCTACCTGCTCTACAACCCCGACACCTGGGCCACCCCGAGCGCCTACACCACCGGCTCCACCACCAACGGCACCACCAGCCAGAGCCTGACCGTCACCAACACCACGGCCGGCTACCGCTACATCAGCCTCTACGCCCAGACCGACTTCAGCGGCGTCACCATCACCACCCAGTACTGATCCCGACCCGCACGACGGCGGCGGCCCGGAGCACCGGCTCCGGGCCGCCGCCCGTTCGCCGTTCACCGTCCATCGGGATCCGGGATCCGGGATCCGGGGTAGGGTCCGGCGGGAGGTACGGGATGAGTTTCCGACTGGCTCGCGGGCCGTCAGCCGGCCCGCGAGCACGTCAGGTCAGTCGGCGATGTCCAGTTCCGGATAGTAGCCGCGTTGGTACGGCGACAGACCGAAGACGCTCAGCTCGCCCCCGCCCCGGCAGATGGCGCAGACCTTCGTCGTGCGGCACTCCCGGCACCGGCCCTTTCGCCCGGTCCGGTCGAGCACCCAGCCGCGGCCACCGCAGCCGGGGCACCAGCCGAGGCCGTCGCACTCGTAGCAGAGGACGTAGCCAGGTGTGAGGGTCTCCGGCGTCCGCACCAGTTCCTGCTCCGGTTCCTGCTCCGGCTCCGGCTGCCGGACCGGTGGCGGGGCGGACAGGTCCAGTGCCGGCGTCCGCGCGCGGAACACCACGGCGGGTGTGTCGTCGCTGGTCAGGATGAGGATCTCGTTGCCGTCCCGGTGAGCGACGAGCACCGTCCAGAGTCTCCCGTCGTCATCCTCCTGTGACGCCGTGACGTCCCAACCGGCGGCGCGGAGGAGGTGGGTCGCACGGGAGGCCGTCTCGGCGGCGGTGGAGGTCTTCGGACGATTGCCCTGGTACCACGTCGCGTAGCGGTGGAGCGGCGGCTCGTGCCGGCCGGCGACCTCCGGCTCGTCGAGGGACAGCCGGCGGAGGTGCACGCGAATGGTCAAATGCGTGAGCAGCGTGACCAGTTGCTCGCGCAGCGAGTGCCTCAACCGGTCCAGTTCGGCACGCGCTTCCGATGTCTCATCCATGTCAGCCCCCTGGTGCCGGAACGTACCACAGGGCCGACTCCCGCGGCCGTGGCCGGTCTCACGGCCGTCGGCCTGGTGGTCGGGCCGCGGCGCCGTGGCCCGACCACCCTGGAAAGGGGGCACTGCTACCCGCTGCGTCAGGCGGTGGGCTCGGTGGCCTGCCGGTAGGCCCGCAGGTCGCCCACCGAGATCAGCACCAGTCCGTCGCGTTCGGCGAGGGCCCGCAGGTCACCGAGGCGGGCCATGCTCCAGTCCGGCCGGACGACCTCGCACATGGAGGTCACTCCGGACAGTCCGGCCAGGCGGGACAGGTCCACCGCGGCTTCGGTGTGTCCGTCCCGCTCCAGCACGCCGCCACGGGCCGCCCGCACCGGGAAGACGTGGCCGGGGCGTCCGAGGTCGTCCGGCCCGGTGGTCGGGTCGGCCAACGCCCGGGTGGTGCGGGCCCGCTCGTCGACCGGGATGCCGGTGGTGCCGCCGGCGATCAGGTCCACCGAGACGGTGAAGGCCGTGCCGTGCAGACCGGAGTTGTCGGCCGTCATCTGCGGCAGACCGAGTTCCTCGCATCGCTCGTACGGCAGTGCCGCGCAGACCACGCCGGAGGAGTGGTCCAGCATGTACCGCATCGCGGCCTCGTCGGTGTACTCGGCCGCCACCATGAGGTCGCCCTCGTTCTCGCGGGACTCGTCATCGAAGACGATCACGAAGGCGCCGCGGCGAAAGGCCTCGATCGCCTGTTCCACGTGGTGCAGGCGGTCGGTGGGGGTCGGAAACGTGGTTGCCATCTGCTCTCTCCTGGTCGGGAACCCCGGACCGATGGGTCCGTGGGGTTCGCTGATCTGCGAGAGAACGCGGCCATCCGGAAGGACGCGTGACGACGCACGCGGCCTTCCGCAATGGACGGCGCCCGGTGCGCGGGAGGATGACGAGTTGGCGGCCCGCCCCCGTGCACAGACGCCGTTCCGGGGAAAGCGAGCACCAAGCCGCGCAGCGGGCACGGGAGTTGACCCCCGCCCGGGCGGACGATGTGTCGCCGCGCACTACCTTTCATCCGGACTTTCACCGTCGGTCCTGGAGTTTCACCAGGTCAACCAGCCGATGGCTTCGGCTGGGTCGCGGACTTTCACCGCCGGTTCGGAATTGCACCGACCCCGGAGCGCGCGAACACTCGGGAGGATCATGACACATCCTCCGCGGTCCGTGGAGGTGGTTCATGACACATCGAAGGGGATCGGGCCGTCGCCGCGGCGGCCGAGCGGGGGGGGCGCCCCCGGGGGGGGGGGCCCCGCCGCCGCGGGGGCGCCCCGGGGGGGGGGTGGGTGGTAAGCCCCCCGGCCGGTGGTCCCTGTTTGTGGAGGGGT
>NZ_JBHXEG010000125.1:0-18085 GCF_042724935.1 Kitasatospora sp. NPDC127060 | reverse complement strand
GGACGGGCACGGTGACACCGTGCCCGTCCTGCTCCGTTTCCGCGACGTCCGGGTCAGGAACCGGCTCGGCGCTTGTTGTAGACGTCGAAGCCCACCGCCGCGAGCAGCACCAGGCCCTTGATCACCTGCTGGTAGTCGGTGCCGACACCGACCAGCGACATGCCGTTGTTCAGCACACCGAGCACCAGACCACCGATGATCGCGCCCATGACGGTGCCGACGCCGCCGCTGGCGGAGGCGCCGCCGATGAAGGCGGCGGCGATCGCCTCCAGCTCGAAGTTGATGCCCGCCTGCGGGGTGCCGGCGTTGAGCCGTGCGGCGAAGACCAGCCCGGCCAGTGCGGCGAGGACGCCCATGTTGGTGAAGGCGAGGAAGACGACCCGCTTGCTCTTCACCCCGGACAGCTTGGCCGCCGGCTCGTTGCCGCCGATGGCGTAGGTGTGCCGGCCGATGATCGAGTTGCGCATCAGGTAGCCGAAGCCGACCAGCAGGGCGCCGAGGATCAGCAGGACGATCGGCACGCCGTGGTAGCTGGCCAGCAGCAGCGTGAACACCAGCACGGCCGCCGTGATCACGGCGAGCTTGGCCAGGAACAGACCGAGCGGGAGCACCTCGAGCCCGTACGAGGCGGTCTGCCGCCGGCCGCGCAGCTCCTGGAGGACGGCGACGACCAGCACCGCGAGTCCGAGCAGCAGGGTGAGGTTGTGGTAGTTGGTGTGCGGGCCGACCTCGGGGAGGAAGCCGCTGCTGATGCTCTGGAAGCCCTTGGGGAACGGTGCCACCGACTGGCCCTGCAGCAGGATCTGGGTGCCGCCGCGGAACAGCAGCATGCCCGCCAGGGTGACGATGAAGGAGGGGATCCCCAGGTAGGCGATCCAGAAGCCCTGCCAGGCGCCGGCGAGGGCGCCGATCACCAGCGCGACCAGCATCGCGACGGGCCACGCCATGTGGTGCTCGACCATCATCACCGCGGCGGCGGCCCCGACGAAGGCGGCCAGTGAGCCGACCGAGAGGTCGATGTGCCCGGCGATGATGACGATCATCATCCCGATCGCCAGGATGAGGATGTAACCGTTCTGCTGGATCAGGTTGGTGATGTTGAGCGGCTGGAGGAGGATGCCGTCCGTCCAGATCTGGAACAGCAGCACGATCAGCGCGAGGGCGACCAGCATGCCGTACTGGCGGACGTTGCCGCGCAGCGCGCGGGCCAGTGCGGAGCCCACGGACGGGCTCGGGGCGGGTTCGGGCCCCTGCTGGGAGGAGTCCGGGATGATCTCGGTCTGGGCCATGCCTCACACCTGCTCGTTGCTGGATGCGGCGCTCATGGTCATGAGCCGCATGAGGGATTCCTGGGTGGCGTCGGCGCGGGCGACCTCGCCGGTGATCCGGCCTTCGGCCATCGTGTAGATCCGGTCGCACAGACCCAGGAGTTCGGGGAGTTCGGAGGAGATGACGAGCACCGCCTTGCCCTGGGCGGCCAACTCGGCGATGACGGTGTAGATCTCCGCCTTGGCGCCGATGTCGATGCCCCGGGTGGGCTCGTCGAGGATCAGCACCTCCGGCTCGGCGAAGATCCACTTGCTGAGGACGACCTTCTGCTGGTTGCCGCCGCTGAGCGTGCCGGTCCGGGTGAACACCGTCGGGGCCTTGATGTTCATGGTCCGCCGGAACGACTCGGCGACCCTGCTCTCCTCGTGCCGGTCGACCCGGCCGTACCGGGCGACCTTGCCGAGCGCGCTCAGCGAGATGTTCCGGCTGATGTCGTCGATCAGGTTGAGGCCGAAGTGCTTGCGGTCCTCGGTGACGTACGCGATGCCCTGCCGGATCGCCTCGGGCACCGTCCGGGTGCGGATCTCCCGGCCGTGCAGCAGCACCCGTCCGCCGCTCCAACGTCCGTACGAGCGGCCGAAGACGCTCATCGCGAGCTCCGTGCGGCCGGCCCCCATCAGGCCGGCGACGCCGACGATCTCGCCGCGCCGCACGTTCAGCGAGGCGCCGTCCACCACGGTGCGCTGCTGGTCGATCGGGTGCCGGACGGTCCAGTCCTCGACCTCGAAGGCGACCTCGCCGATGTCCGGGGTGCGCTCGGGGTAGCGGTGCTCCAGGTCCCGGCCGACCATGCCGCGGATGATCCGGTCCTCGGAGATGCCCTCCGGGCCGATCGCGATGGTCTCGATGGTCCGCCCGTCGCGCAGGATGGTGACGGCGTCGGCGACCCGGGCGATCTCGTTCAGCTTGTGCGAGATGATGATGCAGGAGATGCCCTGCGCCTTGAGCTCCAGGATCAGGTCGAGGAGCTTGCGGCTGTCCTCGTCGTTCAGCGCGGCGGTCGGCTCGTCCAGGATGAGCAGCTTGACCTTCTTGGCCAGCGCCTTGGCGATCTCGACCAGTTGCTGCTTGCCCACGCCGAGGTCGGCGACCCTGGTGTGCGGGCTCTCCTCGAGGCCGACCTGGCGGAGCAGGTCGGCGGCGTGGGTGAGCGTCCGGTGCCAGCTGATGATGCCCCGGGTGGCGTGCTCGTTGCCCAGGAAGATGTTCTCGGCGATGGACAGGTACGGCACCAGGGCGAGTTCCTGATGGATGATGACGATGCCGCGCTGCTCACTGGCCCGGATGTCCTTGAACCGGCAGGGCTCGCCCTCGAAGAGGATCTCGCCTTCGTAATCGCCGTGCGGGTAGACCCCGCTGAGGACCTTCATCAGGGTGGACTTGCCGGCGCCGTTCTCACCGCAGATGGCGTGCACCTCGCCGGCGGCGACGCTCAGGTTGACTTCGGAGAGCGCCTTGACACCGGGGAACGACTTGCTGATCGACCGCATTTCGAGAACGGGTCCAGCCATGGTTGTGCGTCCGTATCGTTCGGGGCGGTGCGGTGGGGGATCCATCGGGCGCCCGGGGAGTCCGGGCGCCCCGCCGCACCGCCGGTTCGGCGGGGGCCCGTCGAGCGGGCCCCACGGGCTACTTGAGCTGGTCCGCGGTGTACTGGCCGCTGTCGACCAGGATCTTCTGGTAGTTGTCCTTGTCGACGCTGACCGGCTGGAGCAACTCGGCCGGAACGACCTTCGCCCCGTTGTTGTACTGGGTGGTGTCGTTGACCTCGGGCTTGCCGCCGGTCAGCAGCGCGTCGCCCATCTGCACGGCGACCTTGGCGAGTTGCCGGGTGTCCTTGTAGACGGTCTGGGTCTGCTCGCCCGCGATGATCGACTTCACCGAGGCCAGCTCGGCGTCCTGGCCCGTCACGATCGGCAGGGACTTGGCGGTGCCGTAGCCGACGCCCTTGAGCGAGGAGATGATGCCGATCGAGATGCCGTCGTACGGCGAGAGCACGGCGTCGACGTGGGCGCCGGTGTAGGCCTTGCTCAGCAGGTTGTCCATTCGGGACTGGGCGACACCGCCGTCCCAGCGCAGCGTGGCGACCTGGTTGAAGTCGGTCTGGCCGCTCTGCACGACCAGCTTCTTCTGGTCGATGTACGGCTTGAGCACGCTCATCGCGCCGTTGAAGAAGAAGGTCGCGTTGTTGTCGTCCGGCGAGCCCGCGAACAACTCGACGTTGAACGGCCCCTTGCCGTCCTTGAGGCCGAGCTTGTCGGCGATGTACCCGCCCTGGAGGACGCCGACCTTGTAGTTGTCGAAGGTCGCGTAGTAGTCGACGTTCTGGGTGCCTCGGATCAGTCGGTCGTACGAGATGACCGGAATGTGCGCATCGGCTGCCTTCTGCAGCACGTTGGTGAGGGAGGAGCCGTCGATGGCCGCGATCACCAGCAGCTTGGCACCCTTGGTGATCATGTTCTCGACCTGGGAGACCTGGTTCTCCACCACGTTGTCGCCGTACTGCAGGTCGGTCTTGTAGCCCTTGGCCTGGAACTCCTTGACCATGTTGTTGCCGTCGTCGATCCAACGCGCCGACGACTTGGTCGGCATCGCGATGCCGATGAGTCCACCCTTGGCGTCGCCCTTGGCAGCCCCGTCGCCGACTCCGTTGGAGCTCTGGCCGCAGGCCGCCAACGAGAGCGTCAGGCCGGCCGCGACGAGACCCGCTGAAAGCTTCCGCACGTGTTTCCTCCATGGTGATGGTCCGCGACCGGAGCAGCGCACCCCTGACTGGGCGACTGGGAGCGGTCGAGCGGCGCCGACCGGAGCGGTCCTTCACGCTGTGGTGCGTCGGGGTGGTGGTAGCTCTGGCCTGGCGTGACATGAAGTGTTAACGCTAACAACGATGGCGTCAAGGGGGGTTAGATCACCGTTGGATCGCGATCCGCCAACGACTGCTCCGCGGGGGCGCGGGCCCTCGGCCGGGGGTACCCAGGGAAGTCGTGGGTGAACGATGGGTGAACATCGAGTGGTCATCGCGGGTGGGAACGCGCGGCGCCGGTCCCGCCGGCGATCGGGGAGCGGGCGTCCGTCGCTCCGGGGTCACCTGCCGGTTCGGGGGTGCCGGTGGCAGGGGTCGGCCCGTAGGCGTCGAGGGTCGGGCCGACGAGCTGGAAGCACGCGGCTCGATCGGAGGCGCAGCCGCCGGAGCCGTCGGGGGTGACGTCCGCACCGGGCCGCCCGCGATGGACGAGCCGCCGGAGTCGTCGGGCTCGGCCCGGCTGGACTCCGCGGCCGCGGTCCGGGCGGTGGCGGCCTCGCCCGTGCTCGCGCCGACCGGTGCGACGGTGGCGGCCGGCCCGGCGACGGCCGGGGCGGGCGGCGACTGCCGCATGGCATCGGAGCACCAGGTCTCCCTCTCGTGGGGGTTGCCGGAGCCGTGGACGGCGCGATGGCGGCGCGGGCGCACGTCAAGCACCCCCTGCATCTGCGGCGCGGACCGGGCCGGTGCCGGGCGGGGGAGCGGGTGGTCGGTCCGTCGCGCAGGGTGTTCGCGGGTGGGGGGCTCGCGGGTCGGGGCCCGGCGTGAGCGTTCGCCGGACGGCGGCGGCGCGTCGTGCCCCCACTGTCGCGAGCTCGGTTCCCTCTGCGTCCGCGGCTGCGGGTCCGGCTGGGCTCCGCGGTGCTCGCGGAGGCGGACGACGGCCGTGACGGACCGTCATCCGTATTCGGTCGCACCGGTGTCGGAGTGTGAGCGCTCGCCTTGATCACCACCAAACTCCTTGCAGTGGTGGGGAAGTGACGGATCATCGAGATTTCCGATCCGGATCGGCGCGTCCGCGGATTCCTCGTCCGGCGTGATGTGTCGAAGGTCTTGACGGGACACGGTCGGGGCGGGCACTGTCACCGGCCAGGAACCTCCATCTCCCGCCCCGGTCGCAGGCTGCTGTCGCGGGGCGGATTGTTAGCGCTCACTTTCCCCTTGGCCGCGCTCGACGATGAGCAGGGAGACACCATGAGTGACAACAACGGGACCACCCGGAGGCACGGCGCGCTGCGTCGCCTCGCCCGGGCCGGGGCGGCGCTGGCCGTCCTCGTCGGCGCCCTGGCCGGTGCCACCGCGACCAGCGGTGCGGCCCAGGCGGCCACCCAGCGACCGTGCGACCTCTACGCCGCCGGCGGCACACCCTGCGTGGCCGCGCACAGCACCACCCGCGCGCTCTACGACGGGTACGGCGGCCCGCTCTACCAGGTCCGGCGTGCGTCGGACCAGGCGCTGCGGAACATCGGCGCCCTGACCGCCGGAGGCTACGCCGACGCCGCCGCACAGGACGCCTTCTGCGCCGGCACCACCTGCGTGATCACCGAGATCTACGACCAGAGCGGGCGGGGCAACCACCTCACCCAGGCGCCCGGGGGCGGAGCCGCGGGCGGTCCCGACAACCTGGCGGACGCGACCCTGGCGCCCACCACGCTGAACGGCCACCGGGCCTACGGCGTCTACGTCGCGCCGGGCACCGGCTACCGCAACAACCACACCTCGGGCGTCGCCACCGGCGACCAGCCCGAGGGCATGTACGCCATCCTCGACGGCACCCACTACAACGGCGGCTGCTGCTTCGACTACGGCAACGCCGAGACGAGCAGCAACGACACCGGCAACGGCCACATGGAGGCGATCTACTTCGGCAACATCAAGGTCTGGGGCTACGGCAGCGGCCCCGGCCCCTGGGTGATGGCCGACCTGGAGAACGGCCTGTTCTCCGGGGCCAACACGGGATACAACGCCAACGACCCGACGGTGAACCACCGCTACCTGACGGCCATGGTCAAGGGCGCGCCGAACCAGTGGGCGATCCGCGCCGGCGACGCGCAGTCCGGCGGGCTGTCGACGTTCTACTCCGGGCCGCGCCCGAACGCCTCGGGCTACAACCCGATGCACAAGGAGGGCGCGATCATCCTCGGCATCGGCGGGGACAACAGCAAGGGCTCGGCGGGCACCTTCTACGAGGGCGTGATGACCTCCGGCTACCCGTCGGAGGCCACCGAGAACGCCGTCCAGGCCGACATCGTCGCGGCCGGCTACGCCACCTCCCCGGCGACCGCCACGGGAGCACTGCGGGGCGCCGGTTCGGGCAAGTGCCTGGACGTCCCCAACGCCTCCACCACACCCGGGGTACAGGCACAGATCTACGGCTGCTCCGGAGCGGCGAACCAGACCTGGAGCCACACCGCCGACGGACGGCTCACGGCGGACATCTCCGGCACCACGCTGTGCCTGGACGCGTACGGCGGCGGGACGGCCGACGGCACCAAGGTGGTGACCTGGCCCTGCAACGGCGGCGCCAACCAGCAGTGGCTGGTCAACTCCGACGGAAGCGTCACCGGTGCGCAGTCCGGCCGCTGCCTGGACGTCGCCGGGGCGGCCGTCGTGGACACGACGCCTGTCCAGCTGTGGACCTGCTGGGGCGGCGGAAACCAGAGGTGGACCCTGGGATAGCGCTCCGGTCGGGCGCCGGGGTGCATCACCCTGCCGGGCGGGTCCGAGCACCGAAGGTCGGCGCCCGGGCCCGCCAGAGGTCAGAACCCCTCGCGCAGCGCCGGCAGCAGGGTGTCCCGAGCCCAGTCGAGGTAGGCGGGCTGGCTGTCGCCGCCGACCTGGACCAGGGCCACCTCCCCGAACCCGGCGTCGACGAACGGTCGTACCGCCTCGACGAAGTCTTCGACCCGGTCGCCGCACGGAATGGCCTCGGCGACGTCGGCGGGGCGGACGAAACGGCTCGCGGCGGCGAAGCCCGCCGTTCCGGGCAGCTCGGCATTGACCTTCCAGCCGCCGCCGAACCAGCGGAACTGCTGGTGTGCCCGCCGGACGGCGGTGTCCCGGTCGGTGTCCCAGCACACCGGCAGCTGGCCCACCGCCGGCTTCCCCGATCCGCCGTGCTCGGCGAATCCGGTGATCAGGGCGGGATCCGGCTCGACGGCGATCACCAGATCGGCCAGCCGGCCGGCCAGCTCGCAGGAGTCCGGCCCCGACACGGCCACCCCGATCGGCGGCGGCCGGTCGGGCAGGTCCCACAGCCGGGCGCCGTCGACGTCGAAGTACCGGCCGTGACGGGTGACGTATCCGCCGTCGAACAGCGCCCGGATGATCCGCACCGCCTCGTCGAGCATCGCCTGACGCACCGGCGCCGCCGGCCAGCCCCGGCCGACCACGTGCTCGTTGAGGTTCTCGCCGCTGCCCAGACCGAGCCGGAAGCGGCCCTCGGACAGCAACTGCAGCGTGGCGGCCTTCTGCGCCACCACGACCGGGTGGTAGCGGAAGGTCGGGCAGGTCACGTAGGTCATGAGCGGGATCCGGGAGGTGGCCTGCGCGGCGGCGCCGAGCACCGCCCACGCGTACGGGGCGTGCCCCTGCTCGTCCAGCCACGGGAAGGAGTGGTCCGAGACCACCGAGAAGTCGAAGCCCGCCCGCTCGGCGCGCACGGCGTCCGCGACCAGGTCACGCGGGCCGCGCTGCTCGGTCATCATCGTGTATCCGATTCTCACCATGACCCTGCGCCTGCCCCGATCGCCGCAGCCATCACACCGGAGGCCCGGGTGCACGGTGCCCCCGACGGCGTCGAGCTGCGAGGTGGCCTCGTCGAGGAGCCGCAGCCGGGGCCCGCGCGGCATGCGCGGGCGATGGCGTCCCTTCCCGCAAGGCGCCTTCGATAGTACGGTCGCGCGCATCACCCGCGACCGTCGGAGGACTTCCCATGTCCACGCGCTACTTCGAGGACTACGCACCCGGTCACGGCAGGGCTGCGCCGCGGGCGGCCCTGGACTCCGACGCCCCCAGGATCGACCTCAACGGGGAATGGGCGTTCCGGTTCTCGCCGACCCTGCGGCCGGAACCGGACGGGTTCGAAGCCCCGGACTTCGACGACGGCACCTGGGACGCCCTTCGCGTCCCCTCGCACTGGCAGCTGCACGGCTACGGCCGGCCCGTCTACGTCAACCTCGCCTACCCGGTACCGCTGGACCCGCCCTTCGTCCCGGACGAGAACGAGACCGGCGACTACCGCCGCACCTTCGACCTGTCCGCCACCTGGACGGGCACGCCGGCCGTGCTGCGCTTCGAGGGCGTGGACTCCTGCGCCCGGGTCTGGCTCAACGGCCGCGAGCTGGGCGTCACCTACGGCAGCCGCCTGCCGACCGAGTTCGACGTGACCGGGCTGCTGCGCCCGGGCCGCAACGTGCTGGCCGTCCGGGTGCACCAGTTCTCCGCGGGCACCTACCTCGAGGACCAGGACACCTGGCGCCTGTCCGGCATCTTCCGCGACGTGTCCCTGCTGGCCCGTCCGGCGGGCGGCATCCGGGACGTCTTCGTGCACGCGGAGTACGACGCGCGGACCGGCGGGGGCCGGCTCCGGGTGGAGGCCGACGCGGACGCGCCGGTGAGGCTCGACCTCCCGGCTCTCGGGATCCACGACCAGCCGACCACGGCCGAGTTCGCCCTCGCGGCGGTACGGCCCTGGAGCGCGGAGGACCCACAGCTCTACGAGGCGTACCTGGCCACCGGCAGCGAGCGGGTCCGGATCCGGGTCGGGTTCCGGAGCGTGGCCGTCGACGAGGCCGGGGTGCTCCGGGTCAACGGCCGCCGGGTGGTGCTGCGCGGCGTGAACCGGCACGAGTTCGACCCCGATCACGGGCGGGCGCTCTCGCTCGGAGCCATGCGCCGCGACGTGGAGTTGATGAAGCGGCACAACATCAACGCGGTGCGCACCGCGCACTACCCGCCGCACCCGGCGTTCCTCGACCTGTGCGACGAGCTCGGCCTGTGGGTCATGGTCGAATGCGACCTGGAGACCCACGGCTTCGAGCACGCGGACCCGGAGCGCTGGCAGCGCAACCCCTCCGACGACCCCCGCTGGCACGCGGCCTACCTGGACCGCATCGAGCGGACCGTGGAGCGGGACAAGAACCACCCGAGCGTCATCCTGTGGTCGCTCGGCAACGAGGCCGGGGACGGCCGCAACCTCCGGGCCATGTCCGCGTGGGTCCGGGAGCGCGATCCGTCCCGCCCGATCCACTACGAGGGCGACCGGCTCAGCGAGTACACCGACGTCTTCGGCGAGATGTACCGGCCGCCGGCCGCCGTCGCCCGGATCGGCCGGGGGCAGCTGCTGCCGGGCGAGGTCTCCTACCCGGCCCGCGCCGGCTCCGGCGACCCGGCGGACGACCCGCGAAACCGCAAGCCGTTCCTGCTCACCGAGTTCGCCCACGCTATGGGCAACGGGCCCGGCGGGCTCGCCGAGTACCTGCAGCTGTGCGGCGAGTACCCGCGGTTCCAGGGCGGCTACGTCTGGGAGTGGATGGACCAGGGGCTGCGCACCCGCGACGCCCGGGGGCGCGAGTTCTTCGGCTACGGCGGCGACTTCGGCGAGGACCTGCACGACGGCAACTTCATCTGCGACGGCCTGGTCCTCCCCGACCGCACCCCCTCCCCGGGCCTGCTCGAGTACGCGAAGGTGATCGCCCCCGTCCGGATCGACGCCGGCCCGGAGGCGGGCACCCTCACGGTGGAGAACCGCTACGAGGTGCTGGACCTGTCCCATCTGCGGTTCACCTGGTCGCTGGCCCGCGAAGGGGTCGAGCTGGCCCACGGCGTACTGCCCACCCCGGAGCTCGCGGCCGGGGAGGCCGGCCGGTTGCCGCTGCCACGCCTAACCCCGCCGGGCGGTGAAAGCGGCACGGGCGAGCTCTGGCTCACCGTCCAGGCGGAGCTGGCCAAGCCCGCCGACTGGGCCCCCGAAGGCCACGTGGTCGCCTGGGGACAGGTCCGGCTCCCCGGCACGGTCCACCGCCGGCGGACCGGCCCGCCCGGGGCGGCCCGCAGCGAGGGCGAGCACGTCCTGCTCGGCCCCGGCCGCTTCGACCGGACCACCGGAACCCTGCTCGCCATCGGCGGGCTCCCCCTGCGCGGACCACGGCTGAACCTGTGGCGCGCCCCCACCGACAACGACCGCGCCTGGCACCAGCGCGACGCCGCCTACTGGAAGGACCGCGGCCTGGACCGGCTGCGGTACCGCACCGTCTCCGTCACCCCCGGCGCCCGGGGCATGACCGTCGTCGTCCGCAGTGCCGCCGCGGCGGGAAACTCCGGCTACCTCACCACCTACCGCTGGGACAGCGACGGTGACAGCCTTCGCCTGCGGGTGCACGCCGAGCCCGTCGGCCATTGGCCGGAGCGGGGCGACGACTTCCAGGACACCATGGTGGATCCGGCCCTCCCGCCGGAGGAGTACCAGGAGCTGGTCCGCAGGAACCGGTCCCGCTCACTGGCCCGCATCGGACTCGACTGGGAGCTCCCCGCCGACCGGTCCCGGGTGGAGTGGTTCGGCACGGGCCCGGGCGAGGCCTACCCCGACTCGTGCCAGGCGGTGCGCGTCGGACGTTTCCGCGCGACCGTGGACGAGTTGCAGACCCCGTACGTCCGCCCCCAGGAGAACGGCAACCGTGCGGACACCCGCTGGGCCGCCTTCACCGACGGGGCCGGGAACGGACTGCGCGTCGTGGGCGAGGAGCCGTTCCACTTCGCCGCACGCCGCTGGACCGACCGACAGCTCGACGGTGCACGGCACCACGGCGACCTCGTCCCCGGGCCGGTGATCCACCTCCACACCGACCATGCCGTCCAGGGCCTCGGCAGCGCCGCGGTGGGGCCCGGTGTCCTGCCCCGGTACCGGCTCGAACTCGGGCCGGCGGACTTCGCGTTCCTCCTGACTCCCCTGCGGCAGGGCTGAGACCACCGAGCGACCCTCCGCCGCACCGGAGTTCCTGGTGTCGGCGGAGGGCCGCTCCGTCCTCCGCCGGACAGCCGTGTCAGCGCCGTGGTCGAGGCCCCTCCGGGTGGTGGAGCGAGGACGAGGAGGCCGGGGGGTGGGGCGGCGTCGCGGACCCGACCCGGCAGACTCGCCCCGAGGATCCAGCACCACCCGGCCGTCGCGCCGGGCTCTCGGCAGGCCCGGCGTCCGGGCGCACCTCGGCGACCTCCGGAACGCGGATCACCCCGGGCCGGCCGACGCGACCGAAACACGGAGGTCAACTTGGCGGTTTTGGCAGATGTCGGCGTCCTGGCGGACTGGTATGAAGGGGGACCGCCTGCTGAACCGAGGGTGACGGATTGGCCTGGACCTGGTCGCGTACTGTGGTCCACAGTCGAGGAGGGGACTACGAGTGGGAACCGATAACGCCGGGGTGGAACAGCGCCAGCCCGTGATGGCGGACGTGGCGAAACTGGCGGGTGTCTCCCACCAGACGGTGTCCCGGGTGCTCAACGGGGCCCCGCACGTCCGGCCCGACACCCGGGACCGGGTGCTGGCCGCGATAAGGGAACTGGACTACCGGCCCAACTCGGCCGCCCGGGCCCTGGTGACCCGGCGGTCGCAGACCCTCGGGGTGGTCAGCTTCGACTCCACCCTCTACGGTCCGGCCTCGATGCTGGACGGCATCGAGCGGGCCGCGCGCAGCGCCGGCTACTTCGTGAGCGTGACCAGTCTGCGCTCCCTGGACGGCCGTTCGGTCCAGGAGGCCGTCGACCGGCTGCGTGACCAGGGGGTGGAGGGCGTCGTGGTGATAGCGCCGCAGACCTCCGCGGTCAGCGCGGTGTCCCGGCTCTCCAGCTCGGTGCCGCTGGTCGCGGTCGGGTCGGGCGACCAGACCCGGGTGCCCATGGTCTCGGTGGGCAACCGCTACGGCGCGGGAGAGGCGACCGGGTACCTGCTGGACCTGGGCCACCGCACCGTGCACCACCTGGCGGGGCCGACCAACTGGCTGGAGAGCCAGGACCGGGAGGAGGGCTGGCGCCTCACGCTGCAGGCGGCCGGGGCCCCCGTGCCGGAGGTGGAGCGGGGCGACTGGAGCGCCCGCTCCGGCTACCAGGCGGGGCTCCGGATCGCCCGGCTGCGCGACGTCACCGCCGTCTTCTGTGCCAACGACCACATGGCTCTCGGCCTGCTGCGGGCCTTCCACGAGGCCGGTCGGCACGTCCCGCAGGAGATCAGTGTGATCGGCTTCGACGACATTCCGGAGGCCGCCTACTTCACCCCGCCGCTGACCACGGTGCGGCAGGACTTCGGCGAGCTCGGCAGGCGGGCCTTGGAGCTGCTCGTCGGAGAGCTGGAGGGTGCCGCGTCCCCTCCGGCCCAGGTACAGGTCTCCCCGGAACTGGTGCTGCGGCGCAGCGTGGGGCCGCCCGCCCTTCGTTGAGCCGGGGGCCGGGGCCGGCCGGGGCCGGTGGCCGCGTTCACCAGGCGGGTACCGGTCGGCCAGTGCCTGTCCGGCTCTTCGGCTCCGCCCCGTCCACTTCCCTTGACATGCAGTTTGTTAGCGCTAACAATCTCTGTGAGCGTTAACAACAGCGCTCCTCCCACTCCGTCGGCCGGGCCACTGCATCCCGCTTCCGTGAGCCCGGCCGACGGCTTCGCGTTCCGCTGCCTCCCGAGGGTGGGGCAGCGGAATGAAGACTGTCGTCGGTGCGACCCGCCCTGCCCCGGTCGAGGACCGCACCGGCGACAGTTCACAACCCAGGCTTCCCGTACGAAGGATGACCACGTGACAGTGACCCCTGCCGCCCACGACTCCGACCAGTACGTCGTCGGCGTCGACTTCGGCACCCTGTCCGGCCGCGCGGTGGTGGTCCGGGTCCGGGACGGCGAGGAGATGGGTACCGCCGTCCACGACTACCCGCACGCCGTCATCGAGCACGAACTGCCCGGCACCGGCCGCCCGCTCCCGCCCGACTGGGCGCTGCAACACCCGGCGGACTGGCGCGAAGTGCTGCGCGTCGCCGTCCCGGCCGCGCTCGCCGACGCCGGCGTCGACCCCGCCCGGGTCATCGGCATCGCGACCGACTTCACCGCCTGCACCGTCCTTCCGGCGCTCGCCGACGGCACCCCACTGGCCGAGACGCCCCAGTGGGCCGCCCGCCCGCACGCGTGGCCCAAGCTCTGGAAGCACCACGCCGCGCAGCCCCAGGCCGACCGCATCAACGAGCTGGCCCACGCCCGCGGCGAGAAGTGGATCTCCCGTTACGGCGGCCGGATCTCCGCCGAGTGGCAGTACGCCAAGGCGCTGCAGGTGCTGGAGGAGGACCCGGCCGTCTACGGCGCCTGCGAGCGCTGGATCGAGGCCGCCGACTGGATCGTCTGGCAGCTCACCGGCGCCGAGAGCCGCAACACCTGCACCGCCGGTTACAAGGGCATCCACCAGGACGGGAGTTACCCGACCGAGGACTACCTCGCCGCGCTCCACCCGGACTTCGCCGACTTCGCCCGCACTCGCCTGGAACACCCGTTGTCCCCGCTGGGCACCCGGGTTGGCTCGCTCACCGCCCGGGCGGCGGAGTGGACCGGACTCCCGGTCGGCACCGCCGTCGCCGCCGGCAACGTCGACGCCCACGTGGCGGCCCCGGCCGCCCGGGCCGTCGACGACGGCCAACTCCTCGCCATCATGGGCACCTCCACCTGCCACGTGGTCAACGGCGCGACCCTCGCCGACGTCCCCGGCATCTGCGGCGTGGTCCAGGACGGCATCGTCACCGGCTCCTACGGCTACGAGGCCGGCCAGAGCGCCGTCGGCGACATCTTCGCCTGGTGGCTGCGCCAGGGCGTGCCCGCCGACTACCTGGCCGAGGCGGAGGCGACCGGCGAGGACCTGCACCGGCTGCTCACCCGCAAGGCCGCCGCCCAACCCGTCGGCGGACACGGCCTGGTGGCGCTCGACTGGATGAACGGCAACCGCTCCACCCTGGTCGACCACCACCTCTCCGGAGTGATCGCCGGGCTCACCCTGGCCACCCGCCCCGAGGAGGTCTACCGGGCGCTGCTGGAGGCCACCGCCTTCGGCACCCGCGTCATCGTCGAGGCCCTGGAGCAGGGCGGCGTCCCGGTCACCGAGTTCATCGTCACCGGCGGCCTCAAGAAGAACGCCCTGCTGATGCAGATCTACGCCGACATACTGCGCCGCCCGGTCTCGGTCGCCGACTCGGAGCAGGGCCCGGCGCTCGGCTCGGCGATCCACGCCGCCGTGGCCGCCGGGGCCTACCCGGACGTCCGGACCGCGTCCGCCGCGATGGGCCGGGTGCAGAAGGACGCCTACCGGCCCGATCCGGCCGACGCCGACGCCTACGACCGCCTCTTCGCCGAATACCGGGCCCTGCACGACCACTTCGGCCTCGGCGCCGACAAGCTGCTGCACCGCCTGCGTGACATCCGCAACGCCGCCCTCACCACACCGAGCGAGGCCCTGTGAACGCGACCATCGACCTCATCCGCCGCCAAGTCAGCGACCTCCACGGCGAACTGGTCCGCTACAACCTGGTGGTCTGGACCGCCGGAAACGTGTCCGCCCGCGTCCCCGGCGAGGACCTGCTGGTCATCAAGCCCAGCGGCGTCTCCTACGACGAGCTGTCGCCGGAGAACATGATCCTCTGCGACCTGGACGGCAACGTCGTCGAGGGCGAGCACGCACCGTCCTCCGACACCGCCGCGCACGCCTACGTCTACCGCCACCTGCCCGAGGTCGGTGGAGTGGTGCACACCCACTCCACCTTCGCCTGTGCCTGGGCGGCGCGCGGCGAGGCCGTTCCCTGCGTCCTCACCGCGATGGCCGACGAGTTCGGCGCGGAGATCCCGGTCGGCCCGTTCGCCCTGATCGGCGACGACTCGATCGGCCGCGGCATCGTCGACACCCTCAAGGGCCACCGCTCGCCCGCCGTGCTGATGCAGAACCACGGCGTCTTCACCATCGGCAAGGACGCCAAGGCCGCCGTCAAGGCCGCCGTGATGTGCGAGGACGTGGCCCGCACCGTCCACCTCTCCCGCCAGCTCGGCGAACCCCTGCCGATCGCCCAGGCGGACATCGACAGCCTGAACCACCGCTACCAGAACGTCTACGGCCAGCCCCAGGCCCGGTAAGGAGCCCACCCCCATGACCAAGCCACTCGAAGGCCGCCAGGTCTGGTTCCTGACCGGCAGCCAAGGGCTCTACGGCGAGGACACGCTGCGCCAGGTCGCGGAGCAGTCCCAGCAGATCGCCGAAGCCCTGAACCGCGAGTCGGCAGTGCCGGTCGAGGTGGTCTGGAAGCCCGTCCTGACGGACGCGGCCGCCATCCGCCGGATCTGCCTGGAGGCCAACTCCGCGGACGACTGCATCGGCCTGATCGCCTGGATGCACACCTTCTCCCCGGCGAAGATGTGGATCGCGGGGCTCGACGCCCTGCAGAAGCCGCTGCTCCACCTGCACACCCAGGCCAACGTCGACCTGCCCTGGCAGTCCATCGACATGGACTTCATGAACCTGAACCAGGCCGCCCACGGCGACCGCGAGTTCGGCTTCATCCAGTCCCGCCTCGGCGTGCCGCGCAAGACCGTCGCCGGGCACGTCACCGACCCTGTCGTCTCCGCCCGGGTCGGCTCCTGGGCCCGCGCCGCCGCCGGCCGCGCCGAGCTGCGCAGCCTCAAGCTCGCCCGCTTCGGCGACAACATGCGCGACGTCGCCGTCACCGAGGGCGACAAGGTCGAGGCCCAGCTCCGCTTCGGCGTCTCCGTCAACACCTACGGCGTCAACGACCTCGTCGCCGCCGTCGACGCCGCGGACGAGAGCGACGTCGCCGCGCTGGCCAAGGAGTACGAGGACAGCTACCGCCTCGCCCGGGCGCTTCGGGCCGGTGGAGAGCAGCACGAGTCGCTGCGCTACGCGGCCCGGATCGAGCTCGGTCTGCGCGGCTTCCTGGAGCAGGGCGGCTTCAAGGCCTTCACCACCAACTTCGAGGACCTCGGCGGGCTCCGCCAGCTCCCCGGCCTCGCGGTGCAGCGGCTGATGGCCGACGGCTACGGCTTCGGCGGCGAGGGCGACTGGAAGACCTCCACCCTGCTGCGCACCCTCAAGGTGACCTCCGCCGGGCTCGCCGGCGGCACCTCCTTCATGGAGGACTACACCTACCACCTGGAGTCCGGCCGTGAGCTGATCCTCGGCGCGCACATGCTGGAGGTCTGCCCGAGCATCGCCGCCGGCACCCCGTCCTGTGAGATCCACCCGCTGTCCATCGGCGGGCGCGAGGACCCGGTCCGCCTGGTCTTCGACGCCGAGCCGGGCCCGGCCGTGGTGGTCGGCCTCGCGGACCTCGGTGACCGGTTCCGGCTGGTCGCCAACGAGGTGGACGTCGTCGCGCCGCCGGAGCCACTGCCCCACCTGCCGGTCGCCCGTGCGGTCTGGAAGCCGCGCCCTGACCTGCGCACCTCCACCGAGGCCTGGCTGACGGCCGGTGCCCCGCACCACACCGTGCTCTCCAGCGCGGTCGGCGCCGAGGAACTGGAGGACCTCGCCGAGATGCTCGCCGTGGAGCTGCTGGTGATCGACGACGACACCACCATCCGCCGGTTCACCAAGGAACTGCGCTGGAACCAGGCCTACCACCGTCTGGCCCAGGGGTTCTGAGTCCCGTGACCAGCCCCCTCGACGCCCGCCGCCCCTCCGGCGGGCGTCGCCCGTTTCCCCACGGGCCCCGCAAGGAACGGAGCAACCCCGTGCCGAAAGACGCACTCGTGTCCCCGGGTGAACTGACGGTCTCCCAGGGAGTCGCCGCGACCCTGCCGGACGGGCAGTCCGTCACCCGCTGGACCATCGACTCGCCCTCGGGCGTGCGGGCGGAGGTGCTCAGCCTGGGCGCCCGCCTCCAGGCCCTGCACGTACCGGACCGGGACGGACGGCGGGCGAACGTCGTCCTCGGCTGCGAGCGGGTCGGCGACCTGCTCGGGGAGGGCGCGTACTTCGGCGCGACGGTCGGCCGCTACGCCAACCGGATCGCCGACGGCGTCCTGCCGCTCGACGGCACGACGCACCGGCTCACCACCCAGTCGACCGGCCACACCCTGCACGGTGGACGGGACGGCTTCGCCACCCGGCTCTGGGACGGCGTGCCCGTCCGGGAGGGCGGACGGGCCGGAGTGCGGCTGCGCCTGCACAGCCCCGACGGCGACCAGGGGTTCCCCGGAGCGCTCACCGTCGAGGTGACGTACCTGCTCGACCCGGCCGGCCGGCTGTGGATCGGCTACCGGGCGACCACGGACGCGCCGACGGTGGTCAACCTCACCAACCACACCTACTTCAACCTGGCCGGTGAGGGCAACGGCACGGTGCTCGACCACCTGCTGCGCGTCGAAGCCCGCGGCTACCTCCCGGTGGACGCCGAGCTGATCCCGATCGGGCCCGTCGCGCGCGTCCTGGGCACGCCCTTCGACCTGAGCGAGGACCGCCGGATCGGGGACCGCGTCGTCGACGGGGACCAGCAGATCCGCCGGGCCGGAGCCGGCTTCGACCACAACTGGGTGCTGGACGGGAACGGGTTCCGGCGGGTCGCCGCCCTGAGCCACCCGGCCAGCGGTCGGCGGGTCGAGTGCCTGACGACGGAACCGGGGCTGCAGGTCTACACCGGCAACCACTTCGACGGCACGCTGAGCGGCCCGTCCGGCCGCCCGTACCACGCGTACGCGGGCGTGGCGCTGGAGACCCAGCACTTCCCGGACTCGCCCAACCACCCCGAGTACCCCTCCACCGTCCTGCGCCCGGGGGAGGAGTTCCGTTCGATGACGGTGTACTGCTTCTCGGCCGAGTAGCCGAGTAGAGCCGAGTAGCCGAGCAGCGGACGGCAGGTGAGGGGGCGGTGGGGCCGGGGGGGCCCCCGCCCCCCCGGGGTTGAGCGGGCGCCGCGGCCCCCGACCCCCCCGGGGCG
>NZ_JBHXEG010000124.1:0-18333 GCF_042724935.1 Kitasatospora sp. NPDC127060 | reverse complement strand
GGCGGAGCCGCTTGCCCGCTCGGTCGGACCGGACACCCTGGTCATCGCCGACCGCGGCTTCTGGAGCTCGGCGTTCTACCGCGACTTCCACGCGGGCAGCGGCCCGGCCGACCAACGAGGAGGTCGTCTCCCCGGTGATTGGAGAGACACGGAAGAGCGCAGAAACCATGGGCCCAGCCTCGCGGAGAACAGCGGAACCTGGAGGCAGTTCCACCTTCCCGGTCGCCCTCGACACCTGGCGGTTGTACGGCCAAGGGGTGTCGGTGGTCGGTCGTATGGTGCGGCGGGTGACGACGATTTCCGACTCGTATCCCGGTCTGCACGCGTCCGATGTGCTGCCGGAGCCGTGGGTGGTGTTGCGGGGTACGGACTGGCCTTCGCTGGGTACCGCGTACGGGACCGGGGAAGGGCTTGCCCGGGTACTGGCTCCGCTGCTGAACCCGGACCTGACCGTGGAGGAGACCGGGCGGGTGCTCAATGCGCTGGAGCCGGTGCAGCACCAGAACACGATCTACGAGGCGACCGCGCCGGTCGCGTTGTGTGTCGCGGCGGTCCTGGCCCGCCGCGCTGAGCACCACCGTGGGGCGGCGGACAAAGTCTGTGCTCTGCTGCTGGGCTGGCTGGCCGGTATCGCCTGGGACAGTGACGACGCCTGTGTTGCGGCCCATCAGCGGTACTCCGAGGAGGACTTCCTGCAGGGCTACCCGCCCATGGCGGCCGTGCGTGCCCTCAGGCCAGTGCTGTTCCAGGCGGTGGCTCCGTTCCTCGACGACCCCGACGCCACGGTCGCCGAGGAGGCGTTGTGCGCCGCTCTGGCGTTCGCCGAGCACCCGGGCCTGGCCGGGCAGCGCGACGGGCTGGCCGAGCGCGCCCGCCGTCTCCTGCTCACGTGCGATACGCGGTGGCGGCGCTGGCAGGCCCTTGACGTGTTGACTGCCTGGGGCCACGACACGACTGGTCTCGCCCGGCCCGGCGACGACGACCGCAGCCCGTACATCACCGGTCCGTCCTGGCCCGAGGGCGATGGGGACCCCGACAACCCGTCCTTCTGACAGGCGGACTGCGACTGTGCGCCGACCCGCTGGCCCAATGATCGGGGGGAGGGAGGTGGGTTCGGTGCTGGAGTTGACCGAGAAGGCCGGCCCGGATCGGCTTGAGTGCCCGCAGTGCGAACAGGACCGCGCCGTGAAGGACTTGGGCCCGCTGGTGCTGCCCGCCCCGACCAAACGCGAGCAGGTGGCCGCGCTGGTCTCCACCCCGGATGACCCGTGGTGGGAAGACCGGCTACTGCACGCCAAGCTCTACCCGGCGAAGGGCCGGCGGGTGTGACCTGTTGGCCGTGGTGGGCGTGAAATGGCCTCGCACGGCTGGTTGTCTGGACCTTTGGTTGTGCCTGTGGGGGTGTCGGGTGAGTGGTGTCGGGTGGCTGGTGTGGTGACTGTGTGTGGTGGTGGGTGGGGTCGGGGGGTCGGGTCGGGCCGGTTGGGGGGTCGGTCTGGTGTTGTGGGTTGTTTTCGGGGGTGAATTCCGCCGGGTATTCCGTCTGATTGTTTTGGTGGATTGGTTGTCGGTAGCGGTCTGAATTCGGGTCTCAATTGCGGTGGGCGGGGTGGTGGCGGGGTCGGTGTTCGGTTTGGTGGTCCGGGCTGGGTGGTGCCGTCCCGGGCCCGCCGTCCGGGTCGTCCCGGGCCTGCTGCGCCCTGGCTGGTGCTGCGCCGCCGGGGCGGTGCGCGGCCCCCGCGCCGTCCCGGGGGCCTGTTGTGTCTGCTCGGCTGCCGCCGTTCCGGGTCCGCCGTCCTGGCCGCGCCGCCGTCCGGGTCGCGCCGTTCGGGATGGGTGCCGCTGCCGGTCCCGGGTCCGGCGTGCTGCCCTGTCTGCCTCGCTGCGCCGCCGTCCGGGCCTCGCTGGCCGCTGTCCCGGGCTGTCCGTCGTCCCGCTGCGCCGCTGTCCCGGTTGGGCGGCTGGGTGGCCGTCAGGCCGCCCTGGAGAACGTCCGGGCGCTGTCCGGGAGTGCTCGGCTGGCCGACCGCCGGGTCGGGCTGTCCCGGCTCGTCCGCTGCGCTCGAGGTTCAGGCTGGGCGGTGTCCTGGATGCCTGCGGATGTCGGTGGTGTCGGGGAGGGTGTTGATCATGTTCAAGGGATGGTGGCATGTCCGGCCGGAGGAGGAGCGTCAGCAGTGGATGCTGGAGCCGTTCACGGCTGTGGGGCCGTTGCGTTTCGGGATGGACGCTGAGGAGGTGACGCAGGCTCTGCTCAGCGTTACCGAGGACGTAGAGCACCGCACGTGGTCCGGCGGGCGAGGCAACAACACGTGGAGGCCCTCGGAGGGCCGGTGCCGGGAGTTCGGCCTGCATCTCTACTACCTGTCGGCGTACTACCTGAGGTGCAGAGGTGCGTACGGACAGACGTGCAGAGCTGATGGCTTGTCAGGCTGGGTGTGACTCACGACCGGTAGATGGTCTCGCCGCCGTCCTGGTCTTCCAGTTCGACGGTGTAGGACAGTCCGAGAGTGGTGAATGCGGACAGGAGTTCGTCGATTCGTTCGGGAACCACGACGCCTCTGAATCGCACGGGTGTCGCCGGGAAGAGCTCCAGCTCGGCGTAGGCGTGCTCGACCTCGAACTCGGTCCAGCTGGATTTGCGCACCCGCCAGCCTGCCGCATAGAAGGCCTGGGCGACGTCCGGGGCGCTCAATGCCGAGTGGAGGAAGCCGCCGACGTTGTTGCCCAGGTCCAGGTCGTACCCGTCCTGGTCGAATCGCGGGCCGTCGGTGCCGCCGGAGGTGAACTGCATAGTGATGATTATGGGCAGCGGGCAGCGGGCAGGGACGGCGGGGCTGCGGGTTCGTCAGCCGACTGCGCTGGCGCCGCCTTCGATGGCGGTGAGTCGGTTCTTGAGGCGGTAGCTGGGGCCGTTGATGGCGATGATCTCGCAGTGGTGCAGGAGGCGGTCGAGGATGGCGGTGGCCAGGACCTCGTCGCTGAACACCTGTCCCCATTCACTGAAGCTCTTGTTCGAGGTCAGCAGGATGGAGCCCTTCTCATACCGCTTCGAGATCATCTGGAAGACGAGGTTCGCCTCGTCGCGCTCCAGGGGCAGGTAGCCGACCTCGTCGATCTATGCGGATATCCGCATAAAGCGATGAACTCGGATACATGGAACTCGACCGCCACGGCGCCGAACTGCTCTTCCAGGTCCTCACCGAACGCGAGGAGAAGAACAGCGTCGCCATCGCCTCCAACGAGTCCTTCGGCGGCTGGACCAAGACCTTCACCGACCCCCGCCTCTGCGCGGCCATCGTCGATCGCCTCACCTTCAACGGCACCATCATCGAGACCGGCACCGACTCCTACCGCCTCGCCAGCACCCGGGCACGGACCGAAACGCCCGCCAAGGTCGGCTGAACGCGTGAGTCTGCCCCGCCCGCGGCGGGGCAGACTCACGGCCGGACGCCAGACCGGCCGTGAGATCCTCTCCAGCATGTTCAAGAGCCAGCGCAGCAAGCGGTCTATCGCAAGCATCGAGGCCCACGTTCGCGGCTTCTTCACCGGCCACACGATCACGGTCGACGACTACGACCTGGGCCCCGGGCGGAGGGAAGCAGTTGCGGATCTGAGGATCCTCACCGTCAGCCCAGGACCCCGCGCCGACAGCTGGGCCTACATCACCGCCGGCTGCTGGTCCACGGCCGAGGCGGGCGGTCACGGCCTCGAATTCCTCCTCACCGCGCCGGTCCGCGATGAGCGGTTCGCTGACCTTCTGGCCATGACCGCCTACTACCACGCCGATCACCACCTCGATCTTGAGCACAGCCTGGCCATCGGGGAGCCGTGGCTACCCGGCTCCCACTGTGATCACCTGCTGATCAGCCTCCCCTACCTACACGGTCCCGGCCTGGAGCACTGCCCGCTTCCCGACGGCCATGCCCGCATCCTCTGGGTCCTACCGGTCACCGCAGCCGAGATGGCATACCGCCGCGAGCACGGCCACGAAGCCCTTGAACAGCTCTTCGACGAGCAGGCCATCGTCCCGACCGACCCGAGGCGGCCGTCTGTCGCCTGAGCCCCCGAGCACAGCATCGGCATGAGAGCCAGCCGGGGATGCCTCAACTGCCGTCAAATCTCGTGAACATGTTGAGGCACGGTGATCACCAACTGCTGCCCAAACTCATCGACAAACGCTGCCCGTTCGCGGGTTCTGGCTCAACTTCCGTGACCGGTAACGCTGGGTTATTCGGTTAGAGCTCGAAGAGCGGGTCTTCCTGAGGCTCAGGCTCGGGTGCGAGGACGGCGCGGATGCGGCTGACGGTCTGCCGCCACTTCGGTCCGTCCACTGTCTCGTCCCAGAGGTCGGCGAGCTCCGACTCCTTGGCAACCACGCGGTCGAGCGCCTCGACAGCGAGCGACCGAAGATCGATGGCGAAGATCGGAAGGGCTTCGTCGGGGCCGTAACTTGTGCTGATTGGTTCACCGCCCGGGCACTGGGCGGCGACGAGAGCGGCGGCGGCAACGGCCTCAGCCCCCTCAGGACTTTCTAGGTAGTCCCGGGTCTGGATGGTGCGGATCAGCGTCGTCCGGACCAGGGTCTCGCGCTCGTCCTCGGCGGCTTCGTCCAGAGCGTAGGCGAAGTCTGCGGCCATGTCGTTCTCGAACGGGCCGATGTCCCAGGTTCCCATGATGATCTCCTCGCGCCGCTGTGCGGCGATCATCGCAGCGGCCACCGACAAAGCTGTCATGAGGCCAGCAGGACCCGTTTCCGCAGGAGCGCGAAACCCGCGCGGCCGAACATCTGGCGCTTGAGCATCTTGATCCGGTTGACGTGGCCTTCGACAACGCCGGAGTTCCAGGGGAAGGTGAGTCCTGCCATGACGGCGTCCCAGTCGCGGTCGATGCCGGCGGCGAGAGTGTGGAGGCTGGGAAGGTCGTCCTGGCGGACCGCGTCGAGCCAAGCGGGGAGGCGCTCGCCCTGGCGCTCGGTGAGCATGACGGCGAACGAGCGGACGTGCCGGGTCAGGGCGTCAAGCTCGGGGCAGTGGGCCAGGAAGCTCTTGAGCCGGATCTGCTCGGCCTCGGACAGCGCCGTAGGCCGCCGGAGAATCCAACCGGCGACGGTGCGAGGCGATGGCGGCGGTGCGGTCACCGGCTGTGGCGAGGTGCGTTTGAGCCGGATGTAGGCCCGGACGCGCTGGTAGCTGCCCTTGTAGCCGAGCGGGATGATCTCCTCCCAGAGCTTCCAGGCGTTGGTGCAGCCCTCGCTCCAGCGGTCGTCGAGGTAGGGCTTGTAGTCGTCGAGGACAGACGGTCGGTTCTGCCACTGGCCTTGGAAGAGATCCTCCGGGGTCGCGGCGTCGGCCAGAGCCTTGACCGTGCGGTAAGTCATGCCGAGCTGCCGTTGGACGGCACGCCGACTGTGTCCCGCAGCCAGCAGGGCGTGCACCGCGGCGTGCCGGGCCCGGGTGCGGTCGGCGAACCGGAACCCCGTCGGCCAGGGCTGGTCCGCGTTCTCCTCCTGGAGTACGGGTTCGGTGGTAACGGCCGGACTTGGATCTGGAGTTACCGCGCGGAGGCACTGTCGGTGGCGGGTGACGGCCCGCTCGGCCGCCTCGCTGAGGTTGTGCCATAGGTGCCAGCGGTCCGCGACCTGGACGGCCTGCGGCGCTCCGGCGGTGGCGCCCTCGGCGAAGAACGGCGCGCGGTCACGGCAGACCACCTCGACGCCCGGCCGCTGGGCCAGCCAGGC
Organism: Kitasatospora sp. NPDC127060; assembly: GCF_042724935.1. Lineage (NCBI taxonomy): Bacteria > Bacillati > Actinomycetota > Actinomycetes > Kitasatosporales > Streptomycetaceae > Kitasatospora > Kitasatospora sp. NPDC127060. The sequence goes on along the minus strand of NZ_JBHXEG010000124.1, from coordinate 12,593 downwards.
CGCCAAGCTCGATGCCTCCCGGTCGGGCAGCAGGTCCACGGGCCGGCGGGTCTCGGCGTCGACCAGCACCGTCCCGTAGGCGCGGCCCTTGCGCGTCGCGTACTCGTCGACGCCCACCACCCGCGGGCTCGGCGGTTCCGGATCGGGGAGTTCCTCGACCATCCGCAGCACCGTGCTCCGGCTCACCGACACCCCGAACACCCCGGCCAGCCGGGCACCGGCCCGGCCGGCCATCGCCAGACCGACCGAGGCGAGCACCGCCCGCAGCCGTTCGGTCCACCGGCCGTGGCGCCGGGTCAACCCCGCGATCTGCTCGACGAATGTCCGCCTCGCGCACGACGAGCTGACGCACACGAAGCGCCGCACCCGCAGGCTCAGCCGCACCCGTCTCCCCCCGACCGGCCCGTCGACGGGAAATCGCAGGTAACAGCTGTGCACCCGGGTCGACCAGCCCCCGCACCCCGGGCAGCTGTAACCCGCCGCCGAAGACTGGACCCTCACGTTCACCGACTCGACGTCCACGTCGACCGACAGCACCGCGACACCCGCGACCGACGGAAACAGCAGCCCCTCCAAGCGGGGCACCAGATCGTCCACGGTCCCGCAGCGTCGGCCATCCCGGCCCGGCCGCTGGCGATTTTCAGGCAACCTCCCGCCGCCGACCGCACGGCCACATCGTCACTCACCGTGCACAGGTCACGGAAGTTGAGCCAGAACCACTTCACGTGAACGAAGCCACATGTCCGCTGTTCTTCTCCTTTGCCATCCGCCGCACCAGGTCATGCGTTCGCTGGCGTCCAGCATCGTCCGCTCGAAACGCAACAACACCGATTCCCCACCCTGGCCGTTGCCACCCAGCGGAAGGGGCGGAGCACGTGCACACGGTACGCCGACCGCCACGCCCACAGGCGGCGGATTCAGCAGCCCTTCGGATCCGGGCAAACCACCCTGTTTGCATACGCACCGAGTTGGTGGCCCGAGTCTCGGGACGTCCACCGACCGCCCGCACCGAAGGAAGCGAACATGACTGAGCAGACTCCCGCCCAGCAAGTAGTCGTCGCCATTCCCGACCTGGGGCTGAGCAAGACCGAACTCGCCGCCCTCCAGGAGAAGTTCCGGAACAACATCGTCGATTCCATGAAGGACAAGGACGCCCAGGCCAACGTCAAGGTGTCGGTCACCGTGTCGGTCGGCTTCTAGCCGCCCGACACGCAGGAAGTCCCCCAGGCCCCGCCGGGCGCACGCTGGCGGGGCCGCCTTCAGAAGGGATCGCAGAGTTGAGAGTGTGTCTGATCAGCCCGCCGACGGTGACGGAGTACGAGGACGCCTCCGTGGCCGAGAACCGAGCCATGCAGATGATCTCCGAAAACGCACCCCTGGGCGTTCTCAGCCTGGCTGCGGTGCTGGAGAAGGGAGGCAGGCAACCGCTCATCGTCGATCTCAACCGCTGGTACTACGACTTCCTCCGCCGGGAGCCCGACGGCGAGGAGCACGCCGACGAAGCACCGATGGAGTTCGCCGCTTTCGCCGCCGAGCGACTCGAGGCGCTGCCCGTCGACGTCTACGGATTCAGCACGATCTGCAGCAGTTATCCCCTGACCCTCCGCATTGCCGAGAGCGTCAAGCGGGCCAGGCCGGACTCGGTCATGGTCCTGGGCGGCCCGCAGGCCTCGGTGGTGGACGTGCCGTCGATGCGGGCGTTCCCCTTCGTCGACTACGTGGTGCGCGGCGAAGCAGAAGAGACATTGCCGCTGCTCCTGGACGCGCTCGACGCCGACGCTCCGACCACCGCAATCGCCGGCCTCACCTTCCGGGTCGGCGCCCAGGTGGAGCGGAACCCGAACGCACCGGTAGTCAAGGACCTGGACGCTCTGCCGACACCGGCGTTCCACCGCTACCCGTACATCGACCAGTGCCGCGACGTCTCGATCGAACTCGGTCGCGGCTGTCCGTTCGCCTGTGAGTTCTGCTCCACCAACGACTTCTTCCGGCGCCGCTTCCGCCTCAAGTCGCCAGGGCGGGTGCTCGACGAGATGCGGCAGGTGCGGCGGGAGTACGGGATCACCGCCTTCGACCTCGTCCACGACATGTTCACAGTGGACCGGCGCAAGGTCGTCGAGTTCTGCGAGACGCTGCTGGAGGCCGGCGAGAGCTTCCAGTGGTCCTGTAGTGCCCGCACCGACTGCGTCGATGACGAGCTCATCGCGCTGATGCACCGCGCGGGCTGCCGCGGCATCTTCTTCGGCATCGAGACCGGTTCCGCTCGGCTACAGAAGATCGTCAAGAAGCGGATCGACCTCCACGAGGCGATGGCGCGGCTCGAATGCGCCGATCGGCACGGCATCAAAACGGCGGCCTCTCTGATCACCGGCTTCCCGGAAGAGACCATGGAGGACCTGCGCGGGACCACCGCGTTCCTGATGGACGCGCTGCGCCTCGACCACGTCGAACCGCAGCTGCACCTCCTCGCGCCGCTGGCCGACACTCCGATCCAGCGCCGCTACGCCGACCAGCTCACGCTGGACGGGATCTATTCGGACATGTCCCACCAGGGCTGGCAGCAGAACGCCGAGGATCGGGAGATGATCGCGGCGCATCCGGAGGTCTTCCCCAACTTCTACACCGTACCCACCCCGTGGCTGGAGAAGTCCTACCTCAAGGAGCTCCGGGAGTTCATGCTCGTCGGGATCCGGCGCTTCCGGTGGCTGCTGATCGCGTTGCACCAGGACAGCGGCGACCTGCTGACCGTCTTCGACGCCTGGCGCGGGTGGCGACGTTTGCGCGGCGGTCGGGATTGGTCCTCCTCCTTCGACGTGTCCGCCTACTACGCGCACCCGGACTTCCCGGACGAGCTGTTCGAGTTCCTGGAGACCGACTACCTCACGCCAGCCACGAACCCCGCTCATTCAGGCATCCTGGAGATGGTCGGGCTCGAACGCGCGGTCCGTCTGCGGAAGCCGGCCGACGGGGCGCCGGGCGGCGGGTCCCCCGGCGCCGGGGTACCGCACATCCCCGCCAGCGTCTCGCTCCACCAGCTCGCGGTCGACTACGAGCAACTGATCGGCTGTCTGCGGAGGCGGGAGGGTATCGCCCGTCTGCCCGGTGGGACTTCGATTCTGGCCAGGATCACCAAGGACGACGGGGAGGCCGCCTACGTCTCCCTCAGCCAGTTGTCGGCCCGGCTGCTGGAGCTTTGCGACGGGGTCCGGTCGGTCGACGAGATCACCGAGACGTTCGCCCGTTCCGGTCCCGACACGGGAGGCGTGGACCCCAGGAAGGCAGGCCTCTTCGGGCTGGAGGTGCTTCGCCGGCAGGGGCTGGTCGGGGTGTGAGTACCCGCCAATGGCGACCTGCGCGGGTGGCTGACCTGCGTTGATCAGCTGGCCGGCACTTTCGTGGTGTGCACGATGCGCGGGCAGACCCGGCAGGCGTCGGCGCCGCCCTGGGCCCACCAGCGGCAGGTCGGACGGACGGCGCACGGCGGCGGCGCGAACTCGCCGCCCGCAGCGCGCTCGGCCCGCCCGAGTTCCGACACCGTGTCGCCGAGGGAGCAACGGTCTTCCGCCCACTGACGGCACGCCGACCCGACACACGGCCCGGCGAAGCGGAACCGGGCCTCGGGCGGGCGTAGGCCGGGGGCCGCCGCGCGCTCGGCGAACTCGGTGCTCACCGGCAGCGGCGGATGCAGTGCGGCGACGCTCCCGTCCGGCCGGACGATGCCGAGCAGCAGGTGGCCGGGGGCGCAGGAGCTGCTGGGGCAGGTCGCCCCGCCCCCGGCGTCCACCTGGGCTCCTTCTCCGGCCACTACGCCTCCCGGTCGAAGATGATCCCGAGGAACGGCAGACCGATCAGCGCGTCGCCCGGCTTTCCGGGCTTGGGGGCCGCCTCGGCGGGGGACACCTCGCGCAGCGGGGGCGCGAGGTCGAGTTCGGCGACCTCGTCGAGAACCGTCCGCCGCACGGCGTCCGCGATCCGCTCCATCGTCTTCGCCGGCAGGTCACCGTGGACGGTGACTCGCAGTCCTTCCTTGGCCATGCGTACTTCCTCTCCCGGATCCGTCGCCGGTTCCGTCTCTCGGGGACCCAGCCGCCGATCGGTGGGCCCACCGACGACGCTGCCACCGACACTGCGGGCCCGCGAACGCGGTTGGCCGACTGGAGTGAGCGGGTGCCGACCGATCACCGGTCGGGCAGAGAGTCAACACTTATCCCCGGTACACCCCCGCAAGGCGAGGCTCAGGTGACGAGCGATCATCGGATGGGGAATCCGAGCATCGCGGCCCGTGTTGTGCGCGCCCACGAGCTCGACCTCGCCGAGGACCACCGCGCCACCGCGGTCGACGAAGTGACGCTCTCGCTCCCCAACGGCCTCCAGACGCTGAGGAGAGGAGACAACACAGCCCCTAGCAGGTCGCTGTGGCCGCCGGAGCCGTACTTGCTCGACGGTGCCAAGCGGGCCGTCGAGGACCCAGGGGCCGCTGCCGACCCACGGCTGACCGCGCGCAGCCGGCCGTCGTGGCCGGGGCGGGAGAGGACGGCGGCCTGGGTGGCGGCTGTGCTGCCGGTGATGCCGGTGATCACGGCGTCCACGGGGTGGCGGCGGTGCCATTTGGTCCTTAACTGCACCAACGCGCTGAGATCAAGCACCGGCGCTGGCGCAGGTCTGTCAGATCCCTACGGCATGCTCGGCAGCATGGACGAAGACGCCTTCTGGCAGCTCATCGAGGACTGCAGGCAGGACACCGCCGACCTGGGCCCTACCGCCTGCGGTGTCACCGCAGGCGGATAGCCTCCGGCGGGAACGGGCGACCGATGGGAGCGGGCATGGACATCGAGGAGATGCTGGATCGACTCGGCGTGGTGATCGGGCCGCCGCCTGCGGGCGGGGTGGTCCCGGTCCCGTGGGAGCTCGCACCCGCGGCGATCGGGTTCCAGCTGCCCGCGGACTACCGGGCGTTCGCCGACCGGTACGGGTCGGTCAGCGTCATGGGAGAACTGCACATCTATACACCGACGGACGCCCCCAGTCTCCACCCCGCGGTGCCGTCCGGCTTCGAGGGGTTCCTGCACGACACGACGGAGCCCTACGGATACTGTGCCTGGTTGGCCGAGCGCTACCAGGACGGGGACTACAGGGAGTGCCCTTATCCGCTGTTCCCGGCCGACGGCGGCCTGCTGAAGTGGGGCAACAACTACAGCTCTGACCACTTCTTCTGGCTGATGCGGGGCCCGGATCCGGACCGGTGGCCGGTGGCCGCCAGGTTCCACTCGATGTGGGAATGGGACGTGTTCGAGGGCGGTTTCCTGGAGTTCCTGCTGGCGGCGGTGACGGAGCAGTACCCGTACCACGAGGACGTTGTTCCCCGTGTGACGAAGGAGGTCGGTGATGGCCGTGCTTATCGCTTCAACGGTGACTGGTCGAGGAGCGTTCGGAAGTGAGCCCGCGAGCACGGTCAACGGGCGGCTCCAGGCGGCTTCGGTTCGGTGGCCTGGTCGGCCGTGTCATACCGATCGCGGTAGTTCGATTGGGCCAGCTCGGTCGGGTGATCTTGCCGCGTGCCGAGCATGAAGACAGGGTCTCTGGTGCAGCTCGGGGTTGTCGAGACCTTAAGCACGCCAGGAGTCTCAATGACGGAGTCAAGCCGTCTGCGCCGCGAGCTGACCGAGGTCCTCACCTCGCTGGAAGAGGGCGTAAAGCTGCTGCCGGGCATCGCCTCCCAGATGCGTACGCACGCACGGGCCGCCAACATTGACCAGCCATTGTCCGAGGCCCGCGCCCAGCAGGCCGCGCTGCAGGTGACCGCGCTGCTTCCGCAACTGCGGGAGGTCCCCGAGACGCTCCTGGCCCTCGGCAACCGCGAGTCCTGACAGGCGCCATACGGCCACCGTCGCCCCCTGGGGGGTGTGACGGTGGCCGTCGTGCTCCAAGCTGTGGATCTGGGTCTCGTTGTCGGCGGCCTGGGGCTACGGTTGCGCGGGTGAACGATGCGCAATTGCTTGAAGCGGGCGAAGACCTGGCCGGGTGCTGACGGATCAGAGCGAGCTGGAGCTGACCGAGAAGGCCGGACCGGATCGGCTGTAGTGCTCGCAGTGCGCGGCCGACCGGGAGGTGGAGGAGCTGGGCCCGTTGGTGCTGCCGGTCCCGTCCAAGCGGGAGCTGGTGGCCGCGCTGGTGTCTGCTCCGGAGGTTCCCGTGGTGGGAGGACCGCGTGCTTCGCGCGAAGCTCTACCCGGCGAGGGGCCGCAGGGTGTGACGTGTTCGTCTGCCCGTCGTGCGGGCCTGCCCTGCTGGGGCCGGGGGCCTGCCCTGCTGGGGCCGGGGGCGTCCCCGCCCCTGGGCTAGCATGGCGCGGCAGCGGACCGAGGGGGAGCGGATGGCCGATTGGGACGGCGTGGCGGAGCGGGGCGTCTACAAGGACGTTCACCAGGCCGAGCGGGACCAGCTGTCCGATGCGGCGCACAGGGGCGACTGGCCGGCCGTGCTGGCCGCCGTCACGAAGTCGCCCGGCCTGGCCAACACCCGCCGCGTCGGCGGCCGCGGCGGTTGGGCGCCGCTGCACCAGGCCGCCTGGCACGACGCCCCGGCCGAGGTCGTCCAGCAGCTGTTGGACGCCGGCTCCTGGCGTACCCTGCGTTCGACGGACGGGGAGCGCCCCGCCGACGTCGCCGTTCGGCTCGGCCGTGACGCCCTGCTGCCACTGCTGGAACCGGCGCCCCTGCACCCGGTGCCGGAGCCGGACCTGCGGGCGATGGAGCACTTCCTGCACGCGCTGATCCGGGTCCGCACCGAGTACTACGCCGTCAAGACGGCGCTGGTCCTCCCGCAGGTCTGCGTCCTGACCGAACTGTCCGACGCCAAGCTGTGGTTCGGCGTGCCCGGCATGTACGGCGGCTTCGGCATCCGCCTGGAGGAAGCCGGGACCGCGCCCCGCCTCAGGGTGACCAGTCACTGCCGGATGGTCGGCTATTCAGGCCGCACCCACCACATCACCCCGGACAGCTGCGTGCTGGTCGACTCCGGCTGGTAGCCGGCCAGGCATTCCGTCCCGAGGTTCCACCGGACCCGCCGCCCGTGCGGCGAACGCCGCGCTGCGCCCGTGCTGGACGTGCCGGGGCTCGATCGGGGGGAAGGAGGGCTCGAAGCTGGAGCTACGGGAGAAGGCTGGCCCGGACCGGCTGGAGTGCCCCGAGTGCGTACAGGCTCGCGCCGCAAAGGACTTGGGCCCGCTGGTGCTGCCGGTCCCGACGAAGCGCGAGCTGGTGGCCGCGCTGGTCTCCGCTCAGGACGATCTGTGGTGGGAGGACCGCGTGCTGCAGGCGAGGGGCCGTCGGGTATGACCTGTTGGCCGGTGTGGGCGTGGAATGGCCGCTCATGCCGGGTTGTCTGGACCTTTAGTTGTGTCTGTCGGGGTGGTGGTGGGGTGGGTGTTCGGGGCGGGGGTTGGTGACTGTGTGTGGTAGTGGGTGGGGGTTGGGGGTCGGGTCGGCCTGCTTGGGGGTTGGCCTGGTGTTGTGGGTTGTTTTCGGGGGTGAATTCCGCCAGGTATTTCCGCCCGGTTGTTTTGGCGGATTGGTTGCTGGTGGTGGTCTGAATTCGGGTTGGAATTGCGGGGTGGGGGTGTGGCGGCGGGGGTGGGCGTTCGGTTTGGTGGGGGTCGGGCCCCGCGCCGTCCGGGCCTGCCGCGCCCGACTCCGGTTGCCGCCGTCCAGGCCGTGGCCGTTGTTCGGGCCGGGCCCGCCGTCCCCGGTGGCCGTGCCCGTGCCCGCCTCGCTGCGCCGCCGTCCCGGGCCTGCTGTGCCTGGCTGGTGCTGCGCCGCCGTCCCGGGCCCGCTGTGCCTCGCTCCGGCCTGCTGCGCCGCCGTGCGCCGCTGTCCCGGCCGTCGTTCGGAGTTATGGGGGTTGTGTCATTGGGGTGCTGTTTTCCCTGGTGGCGGGGTGTTCTGTGGGCCTGTGAGGCCTGTGGGGCGGCCGTTGCGCCGTCGCCCGCCTCGGCGTCGTTGCGGCCGTCGCCTCGGCCTGCTGTGCCCTGTTTCTCTGGGCCTGGTGTGGGCGGCCGGGGCCGTCGTTGTCCTGGCCGGGAACCGTCGTCCTGGCCATCCCTGTTTCCGGGTGCGTCAGTGCCCCTGACGTCGGCGCCGGCGACGTGTGAGGCCTTCACGTAGACGGTTCACGCCGGTCAGGATGGGGGGGAGGAACGGTATGGCTACCACCAGCAGGCACTGGGCGGTCGCCGCGACCGGTAGGTGCAACAGAAACAGTCCGTAGGCGCACCCCAGGGGCAGGGCGAACGACACCACGACCATCGCACTGGCGGCTCGCTTCAGGCTGGTTGTGTCCCTACCTGCTTTGTCCGCCGCCCAGCCCTTGAGACCGATGGCGAAAAAGGCGAGGACTAGTGCCTCCACCTCCACGGTGGTCAGCACCACGGCCACGAGAATGTCGACGACTAACTGAGGCATCCGGTCATTCTCACGCGGATCCCCCGGGCCGTCCTGAGTACGGATACTCAAGTCCGCAGCTTGCTGCACACCCCTGACTGCAGCCCGCCTTGGAGGATGTCCGGGAGGCCGTCGCGGCGCTGTTCTGGTGGTGGGTGGGGGCTGTCGCGTTGCCTGCCGCGTGCTGCTGTCGCGGTGGGGTGCTGTCGCGTGTTGTGACGTGGGCGGATACCCCTGTTCCCCTGTGTGTGGTGGGGGGCGCGACAGGGTGCCGGAGGGTGGGACCGCGGCTGCTGCTCGGTGGTGGCCGCCTCCGGGTCGACGACCGCCAGGCGCTGGCGGTCCGGGCCGCCGTCCGGGGCGCGCTGTCCTGGGCGGCGGGGTACGGCCGGGCGGTGGCTGCCGGGAAGGCCGGCCTTGTCGGCAGCCTTGCCGGACGGTCTGGTCCTGGTGGTGGTGTTCGGCGGCCGGGTGGTGGCCGACCGCAACGCGGGGTGCGACGCGGTGTTGCGCGGGGGTGCAACGCGGGGCTGTGTTGCGGGTCTGACCTGGTGTTATGTGGCTGTGGGCGGGGGTGGGTGGGTGTGTTGCACCTCGTGTTGTGCCGGGCTGCGCCGGTTGGCCGGCCTCGGCGGCCCGCTGCCGCCCGGCCCGGGCCGCGCCCGCCGGTCCGTTGCCCGGGCCCTGGTCGCCGTCCTGGTCGGCCGCCAGGCCGTCCCGCTGCACCCGGTGGGACCCCGTCCAGGGCCCGGGTGGGCCCTCGTGACTTTGCCAGCAGCAAGGCCGAAAGTGGAGGTGCGGGGGCTGCGGCGAACGAGATGATCATCATGGAATACAGCCGGAGCGAAGTCATTGCCACACTGCAGAGAGCCGGATACTCGGAGGAAGCGGAGGAAGCGCTGCACGAGCTGCCCGACCCCGTAGATCTGGACCTCCTCCTGGCCTGGGGCCAGGAACACGGAATAACCAGAGACGGGCTCATCAGCCGGATGGGCGGCAGCCCCTGAGCACGGAGTCAACCGATGTAGGGCCGCACCCGCTCGGGCTTGTTGCGGTGCCGTGTTGTTTGAATTCGAGTTGGAATTGTGGTGGCGGGGGTCGGTGTTCGGTTTCGTCCGGCGTGGGGCCGCGGGGCCCCGCGCTGTCCGGGCCTGCTGCGCCCTGCTCGGTCGCTGCCGTCCAGGCCTGGGTGCCGCCGTCTCGGGCCCGCCGTCCAGGCCGTGCGCGTGCCCTGGCCTGCCTCGCCCGCCCGTCGTCTTGGGCGCCGTCCCGGGGCCCCGGGACGGCGAGGAGGCGTGGTGGGGGCTGCAAGCCCGTCCCTGGAAAACACGCCGGGTTGGGCGTCAGCCCAGTTCCTGCGGGACTCGGTGGGGCATTGACAGGCGGCTGTTGGTCAAGCCGCCTGAAGGCGGAAGGATCAGCGGACACACGAACCGATCAGGGGGATGCATGCGTTCACGACACCGCTGGGTGATAGCCGCCTGTGCTGCAGTGCTGCTCGCGGGCTGTGCCTCGACGCCGTCGCCGCGGGAGGGCGCCCGCCTCTCACCCGAGGCTCGCGGCTACCTCATCGAGGCCCTGGACCTCATGCAGCAGCAGTCGCTGCGCAGGGCCGAGGTGGACTGGAAGGCCGTCCGTGCCCGGGCCTTCGACCGCGCCGGCGATGCTCGCACTCCGGCCGAGACGTATCCCGCCATCGAAGGCGCCCTGGTCGCACTCGGCGACCACCACAGTCGCTTCTTTCCACCCGCCCGGGCCGGCGAGGTCTATGGCGACCCCGACGTCGTCAACGCACCAACGGCGCGCCAACTCCCCAACCGGATCGGCTACCTGGTCCTTCCCCCGGTGAACGGCTCTGACCGCACTTACTCCGAGTACGTCCGCCAGGGTCGCATTGCGGCCGCCGAGACGGACCGGGCGGGCGCCTGCGGGTGGGTGGTGGATCTGCGTGATGAGACCGGCGGCGGGATGTGGGCGCCGCTCGCGGTGGCGGCGCCGATCCTCGGGGACGGCCCGGCCGGCGGCTTCGTCACCCCGGACGGCAAGCGGGCCGTGTGGTCGATCCGCGGCGGTGTGCCCTACCTGGACGACACCCCGCAGGCCTCCGCCGAGGGCGTCACCGCGCTCGCTGTCCCCAACCCGCCGATCGCCGTGCTCACCTCCCGCAGGACCGGCAGCGCGGGCGAGGCAGTCACCATTGCGTTCATCGGCCGGCCGGCCACCCGAAGCTTCGGCCAGCAGACCTTCGGGGTGCCCACCGGCAACGACCCCCACCGACTGTCCGACGGCGCCGTCATCGTCCTCACCGAAGCCGCCGAGACGGACCGCACCGGCCACGTCCATGACGGCCCGATCCGCCCCGACAGGGAGATCTACACTCCTGCCCGCGAGGGCACCGATCCCACCCTGGACGCCGCCAGCGACTGGTTGTCGACCCAACCCGCCTGCAAGAGCTAGTGGTGGCGCCGTCCTGGCCTTCGTACCGCCCCGCTGCGCCCTGGCCGTCGACGGCTGGTCTGGTTGGTCAGGGGTGGGGTGTGGGGTTGAGGAGGGGGTGGAGGTGGTTGGGGAGGTCGGGGTGGTCGCGCCAGGGGGTGGCGAGGGCTTGGAGGGCGGCCCAGGTGGCGTGGGCGGCTGCGTCTGGCTGGTCTTGGTCGAGGTGGTGCCACAGTGCCTGGTAGAGGTGCCGGGAGGTGGCGAAGACCGCGTTCACGGCGTTGCTGACGACGGCGCGCTGTTCGTCCCGTAGTGGGTGAGGTGTGCCCGGGATACGGATGACGGGGCCGAGGGCGGCGTAGGCCTGGCCGTCGATGAAGTTGTGCAGGTCCCTCAGCTGCTGCCGTGTCGGCAGCGACGGCTCAGGTATGGCGGGAGAGGTCACCAGGGCACGTTACCGGCCTCCTCGGGCCCGCTGCCGCCTGCCCGCGTTGCCCGGTGCCGCGCCCGGCTGCTGGGCCCTGGCCGCTGTCCTGGTCGGCCGCCAGGCCGTCCTGCTGCGCCTGTCTCGGCCGTCCGGTCGCTGTGCCCGTGCCCGCCCCTGGCTGCCCGGTGCCGCGCCCCGCTGCGCCTCGCCCTGGCGCCCTGGCCGCCGTCCTGGTCCGGTGTTCGGTTTGGTGTCGCTGCTCCGGGAATTGCCCGGGTGACGCTGGGCGGGATTTCCTGGGCGGTCTTGAAGGGCGGTCTCCGTGTCGGCGTGGAGGGCCGCAGGCCCCTTTCCGGCGCGCCTGAATCCGATTTCTCGGCGCTGCGCCACGAAAGGGTTTCTGATTGCGGCCAGAAAGGGAACGGAAGGGAATTCTTATTCTCGCTGAGAGTGCGGCCGGATAGGGCCGGGATGGACGGTTGCCGCGAGGTTGCCTGTTCGCCCCCAGTGCCCGCAAGGGAACCGGTAGGATAGAGCTGTGCGGAAGCCGGTGAAACGCTCCCGGATACGCTTCGTATTCCGGTCCGGAGTCTGCGGTTGAGGGCCCGTCATCCACCGCCGCGCGGGGCGTCCGTGAGGGCCCGCCACCGAGGCAGGGGAGACCGAGCCGGACCGGTGGCCCGGAGGTTGCTCCCGAGGGCCGCAGGCCCCGCCCCAGGGACGCCCGGATGGGCAGCCAGCCCAGCAATCAGGCGGCGGACCGGTCACCAGCCGGGACCGGGGAGGGGCTCCCGAGGGTGGGGTTGTGACTGATACCGGAAGTCCGCGACACATCGTCAACGCCGAGGGCCGCAGGCCCCGGCCGGCACCCCCGCCCGTCCGGAGGGATGGCCTACTACCCGAATTTCGCGTCACATCGTCAACGCTCACCCCCGGGCGCAGCCCGGGAAACACTGCCAGCCAATCGGCCCGTAGGGCCGTGAAAACACCAGCCCGACAAGACCGGAAAGCCGACCGATTGACGGGCCGTAGGCCCGGGAAAAAGCCACCGGAAAGGCGGAGCGCAGCGACGCCACACGCCCACCCCAACGGCGCGTGCCGCGCCCACGAATTCGCCGCAGGCGAATTCCCCCAACCACCCACTCGCCCGCCGAGGCGCAGCCGAGGCCAACGCCACGCACGGTGACGGCGCAGCCGTCACCCCCGGCTGACGCCGCGTCAGCGGCGCCCCGGCCGCCAGGCCGGGGGTAAGGCCCTTTAGGGCCGGTCTGTTGTTACCAAATCCCAGGCCC
>NZ_JBHXEG010000123.1:0-18359 GCF_042724935.1 Kitasatospora sp. NPDC127060 | reverse complement strand
GGCAGCGTCACCAAGACGTTCACCGCGGTGGTCGTGCTGCAACTGGTCGGCGAGGGCAGGATCGCCCTCGACAACCCGGTCGAGAACTACCTGCCCGGCCTCGTCCGCGGGAAGGGCATCGACGGGAACGACATCACGGTGCGCCAGCTCCTGCAGCACACCGCCGGACTTCCCGAGTACGAACCGGACGTCACCGACGACATCCTCCAGCGCCGCTACGTCTCCCCGCGCGACGCCCTGGACATCGCGCTCCGGCACGAAGCGGCCTTCCGTCCGGGCACGGCCTGGGGGTACAGCAGCACGAACTACCTGGTGGCCGGCCTGATCGTGGAGAAGGTCACCGGCCGCCCCCTCGCCGAGACCATCGACAGCCGCGTCATCCAGCCCCTCGGCCTGCGCCACACCTACTTCCCGGCCCCCGGCGAGACCGTCCTCCGGGGGCGCCACCCCCAGGGCTACCGCACGGACGGCCCGGGCGGATCCCTGCGCGACGTCACCGAGATCGACCCCTCCGCGGCCTGGGCGGGCGGTGCGATGGTGTCCACCGACTCCGACCTCGCCACGTTCTTCTCCGAGCTCATGCGCGGCCACCGCCTCCTCAAGGATCCCCAGCTCCAGCAGATGCGCGCCACCATCGATACGGGGCACCCCGGCTTCCGCATCGGACTGGGGATCGTACCGGCGACGCTGTCCTGCGGCACGACCGTGTGGTTCCACAACGGCGCCATCCCGGGCTACGGCACCTGGAGTGCCGCCACCGAGGACGGACGCGCCGCCAGCGTCACGCTGACCGTCGAGCCGACCGACGTCAGCGACCTGTATCCCGCCCTCGGCGCCGTCGACGCGGCCCTGTGCCCCTGAGGCACGCCGACGGACCGTTCGTCCGGCGGGCTGTGTGACCAGGCCGGGCGGATGGCCTCCAGGGCCGTGACCGGCTCCGGGGCCGGGCCTCCACACCGGCCCTCCCTGGGACGGGTCGGCCCGGTGCGGGCGGAGTGCCGTGGGGGTATCGGGGCGGCCCGGCCGCCGCTCCCCGACGGCCGGCCCCCGCACGGTGGGGCCGGGCGGGCGTCCACGGACGGGTGGCGAGCCATGCCGGACGAAACCGGTGCTCCGCTCCCGGGATTCCTGCCGGACCGGTTCCGGCAGGCCGCGATACCGGGGACGCTCCTGTTGCGCCTGGAGACCACCCGGTCCCGCGAGGGTGCGCTCGACGGTGCCTGGTGGCCGCGTTCACGCGACCAGGGGTCAGCCCGGTGCCGGAGCTCCGCCCCGGCCCTCCCGCAGGGCTGTCGGCGAGAGTCGGTAGCCTGCGGGCATGTCCGTCAACATCGATCTTCACTTCACCGTCTCCAAGCTCACCGACGCCGCGCAGGCCGAGGCGGTCTCCGTGTCCGTCGGCGATCTGCTGCGCGACGAGGGTTTCGAGGACCAGATCAGCTACGGCCCGGTCGTCGACAACGGTGTGCACTACGTCACCGGCGAGGCCAGGTACCCGATCATCATCAGCGGATTCGGGCGCTGGCAGCCGCACTTCGAGACCTCCTTCGCCGCCGCCGTGGCCGAGGTCGCCCCGGACGCCGAGGCCTTCATCACCTGGGGCTACCCGGACGAGGAGTACTGACCGCCGCCCCCTGCCGGACATCGACATCGACATCGACGTCTGGTCAGCCCGCCGCCTGGACGTCTACCGGCGCATCATGGACCGCTACGGCCCGACCCGAGTGTGCACCCTGTCCATGCCCGAGACCTGCCGCGTCCGCCACGCGATCCGCGACGCCGGCCTCGCGCTCGGCCTGCCCCGACGAGGTCGGCAACCCCGCCAAGGCGATCCCCACATCACCGCCCGCTAGAACGCGCGGCTCAGTGCCTGGCGTCCGGTGTATGCGCGGACGAAGGCGTCCCGCAGGTCGGGGCGCACTCCCTCGCCGAGCGTGCCGGCGCGCAGGCGGTGCCGCCGTTCCAGGAGGCGGTCGTCAGGCCGGAGAACGGCTCGTCCGGGTAGTGCGGCAGCGGGTGGTCGCTGTCGCTGCCGTCGTACCTTCTCGCCGGTGGTGTAGAGGGCCAGTTCGCCGTAGCACGGGGGCAGGTGGCCGGTGACGTCGAGCGTGTCGCGGTAGTGCTCGCTCCGGCCGAGCAGCGGGCGGAGGACTTCGAGGCGCCGTACCGCGCGGCACCACTCTGGAAGCCGCGGTGGCTACTCTTCGACGCTGGTCAGCAGCGTGTGAACGCGACGCCACACGTCGGCTGCCGTGGCCGGCTCGGCGTGGAGGAAGCCGTGCCCGACACCGGGGTGGACGACCATCTCGTGACGTATGCCGGCTTCCCGTAGCGCGTCTGCGATCTCGCGTTGCTGCGCGGGCGGCACGACGTGGTCGTCCTCGCAACGACGAACCACTACAGAGAGCAACTATCAAGATCACCGTGACACCATGCCCCAAGCCTTGACAGGTTCTCCCCGGTGGGCCCGGCGCCGAGCGCGACCACCTCGTAGGTCTGCGGCTCCATGGCTGCTGCTCACTCTCATGCCGAAGGGGCCGGGCGGGCCGGGTCTCGGACAGCACCATCCTGCTGTGCGCCGGCGCCGAGGGGCCGGTGCTCCCGGGTGCCTCAGTGCTTGGGCGCCTCGGCGTAGGAGGTGAGGTAGTCGGCGGTCGGGGTGCCGACCCCGGTCACGTCGTCGTAGCCCTTGACGGCGTGCAGCGAGGAGTCCTTGCCAAGGGTGCGTGCTTCGCGCCTCGGGCCCCGGCCGCGGTGCAGACTGTGCAGGTTCCGAGAAGCCGCCCCGGTCCGGCGCGTCAGGGAAAACGGTCGATGTTCTGCTCGACCCAGGTACGCAGGCGCGCCAAGGGGATGCACGCGTCCGCCCCCAGGTCGGTGAGGCTGTACTCGACGCGAGGCGGGACTTCGGCGTGGACCTCGCGGCGGACCAGGCCGTGTTCCTCCAGCCGCCGCAGGGTCTGGGTGAGCATCTTGGGGCTGATGCCCTGCAAGCGGGCGCGTAGTTCACCGAACCGCCGCGGCCCGCTCTCGAGCGCGCCGAGAGCCAGCGCGCTCCACTTGTTGGCGAGCAGGTCGAGCATGTCGCGGCACGGGCACGCCGCAGCGTATACGGAGGCGGGGTCGACGCAGTCGCCGGCGTGGGTGGCGGTCGTGGTCACTGGCCAATAGTACCCATCGGGTAGCAATGGTCCTTGCAGGTAACCACGACCTTTCCACTACCTTCCGTTGTGTCCGAAGCACCGGAGTGGTCCGGGGGAACGGACCGTCGACGCCTCGGCCGTCCCGCTCCCGGTCAGCCGCCCCGTGAAAGAGAGCTCGCCATGCCCAGCCGAACGCGACTGCACCCCTTGACCGTCGGCACGATCGCCCTGTCGTTCCACCGGGGCACCGCGGCAGTCGTCCGCCGGATCCTGGAAGCGTACGGACACCCGGTCTCCGTGGTGGAGGCGCCCCACGAGGAGCTCTTCCGCCGTCAGGCCGCCGGCGAGATCGATTTCCTGGTGTCCGCCTGGCTGCCGTCGAGCCACGAGAAGTACCTGGCAGGACACCGGGACGAGGTCACCGTGCTCGCCCCGCATTACGAGCCGTACTGCATCTGGGCGGTGCCGCCCTACGTTCCCGCCTCCGAGGTCGCAGAGGTCGGCGACCTCACCCGCCCCGACGTGGCCGAGCGGATGACCCGGGTGATCGACGGCATCAACCCCGGAGCCGGCATCAGCCGCTTCTCGGCCCGCATGGTGGTGAACTACGGCCTGGACCGGGCCGGTTACCGCTTCGCACCCGGTGACGAGGCCGGGTTCGTCGCCCGGGTCGAACGCGGCCTCGCCCGGCGCGAACGGTTCGTCATCCCGCTCTGGCGGCCCCAGTACCTCAACCGCCGCCACGCGCTGCGGCCACTGGCCGAACCGAAGGGCCTGCTGGGCAGCGTCGACGCAGCCAGTCCGGTGGTCCGCCGTGACGCGCTCGAGCGGATCCACCCGGAGGCGCTCGCCGGGCTCGCTGCATTCGAGCCGGGCAACGACGGCGTTGAAGACCTGGACGTCCTGATCAACGTCGACGGCCTCACGCCGCTGCAAGCCGCCGACCGCTACCTCGCGGCCAACCCACACCTGCTTCCCCCGTACGCGCCCACTTGCCCCGCACGCACCTGATCCCCGCAACCACCCGGGCGCCAGCCAACCGAGGAGAATCCCGTGACACGCACCATGCCCGCCATCGCCTACCGCGCGAGCCTGCCGATCGACGACCCGCAGAGCCTCACGGACCTCCAACTGCCGGTCCCGGAACCCGGCCCGCGTGATCTGCTGGTGCAGGTCGAGGCGGTGGCGCTCAACCCGGTCGACTACAAGATCCGCCAGAACGCCGACCCGGCAGGCGAGCCCAGGGTCCTCGGCTGGGACGCGGCGGGCACCGTGGTGGCGGTCGGATCCGAGGTGGAACTGTTCACCGAGGGGGACGCGGTCTACTACGCCGGAGCGCTCGACCGGCCCGGCGCGAACTCCCGTTACCACGTCGTCGACGAGCGCCTGGTCGGCCGCAAGCCCGCCTCCCTCTCGTTCAGCGAGGCCGCCGCGCTGCCACTGACCTCGCTCACCGCCTGGGAAGGCCTGTTCGAACGGCTTGGCGTGGACCACGGTGTCGGCCGGCAGACCGGTACGTTGCTGGTGACGGCCGCTGCCGGCGGCGTCGGATCCATGGTCACCCAACTCGCCCGCGCGCTCACCGGACTCACGGTCATCGGCACCGCCTCCCGCCCGGAGACGGCCGCCTTCGCCCGAACCATGGGCGCCCACCACGTCATCGACCACTCGGAGCCACTCGTCCCCCAGCTGGCCGAGGTGGCACCGCACGGCGTGGACCTCGTGTTCGGCACCACCGCCACCGACCACAACCTCCCCGTCTACGCCGAGGTGCTCAACCCCTTCGGACGGATCGTGGCGATCGACGACTTCGACAGCGTGCCGATCGGGCTCCTCAAGGCGAAGAGCATCTCCTTCCACTGGGAGTTCATGTTCACCCGCTCCATGTTCCGCACCGCAGACCAGGACGCCCAGCACCGCATCCTCACCGAAGTGGCACGACTGGTGGACGCCGGCACCCTCACCACCACCGCCACCAAGGACCTCGGGACCATCAACGCCGCCAACCTCCGAAAGGCCCACCACCTCCAGGAGTCCGGCACGGTCATCGGCAAGACCACGCTCACCGGCTTCTGACACAGAGCACCCCGCTCTCGGCGACCGGCCCGGCGACGCGTGGGCGCAGGTCTGTCCTCGACCATCTTCGACGTGAATGCCCAGTCACCCGCCGCAGGGCGGGTTGTAAGAAAGGGCGGGTGAATCGGCGCAGACCGGCACGTCCGCCAGGCAGCCGCGGCACTGGCCGTCCGTCAACTGCCGAGACCAGGACGGCAGCCGCCGTACATGCCGTCTCTACCGATCTTCACGTGCCCCCACGTCAGG
The DNA here is from genome assembly GCF_042724935.1 of Kitasatospora sp. NPDC127060. Lineage (NCBI taxonomy): Bacteria > Bacillati > Actinomycetota > Actinomycetes > Kitasatosporales > Streptomycetaceae > Kitasatospora > Kitasatospora sp. NPDC127060. Next base: position 12,894 of record NZ_JBHXEG010000123.1, on the reverse strand, counting down.
CTGCAGTGCGGGCTGGGCTCCTCGGTCGATCAGGATCCGCGGCTGCGCGGCTGCGCAGCCGCCTGGCCGACGCCCTGGCCGCCTTTCTCGCTGGTGCCGGGGTCGACCTCGACGAACCCCCGACACAGCAGTCGGCCGCCCGCCACGGCGGTGTGGTGCAGCAGGCCGTCGGGGATGACGGCGCCCTCCCGCCCTTCGCCGTAGCGGTGGTAGACCTCGGGCAGGAAGTCCGGCGGCGCGCACTCGTCCCCGGCCCTGCGGGCGCCGGCCACGAAGGTGGCCTGGGTGCGGGTGACGGCGAGGATGTGGCCGACCCGCAGCCTCGCCTCGGTCTTGTCCTCGGGCAGCCGGGGGAAGCCACGTGTTGCAGCTCCGGGAAGCGGGCGGCGATCCGCGCGCCCCGTTCGGTCGGGAACCAGGCCCCCAGTCGTCCGGCCCGGCAGGGTGGTTCAGTTGACCAGGCCGTCGCAGGCCAGCCACCACTGCCGGGCGGCGGCGTAGGCGCGCTGCCAGGGACTTCGACGTTTGCCTGTTCAGAGGCTGCGCGCGCGGTGAGTGTAGCGGGCTGACTTTCCGTCAGGGACGGTCTTCATGAGGCCGCTCCTCGATCGTGTGCAGCCGACGTTGGTGGTGATACCGACCCGGCCCGCGTGGGCGAGGAGAGTGCCGAGCGGTGACGCCGAGCTCATCCAGGGCAACACCTGTGCCGGGTAACGCCTTTCGCCCTGGTTGTCGCTGGGGCCGCACGTACCGCGGTGGCCAACCGGCAGGAGGCGGTTGCGGACCTGTCAGCCGGCTGCCGGCGAGGTAGTTGGTGGACCGTCACCGCGGTACGGCTACGACGGCGATGGCTGGCGCGAAAACGACGACTCGGCGCCCGTCGTTGCGACCAACCTGGAGTTTCCGGCCGGATACAGCGCCGGGTAGCGGAACGCCGGGCGCCGACGGCGGAAACCGTCGGTGCCCGGCTTCACGGGCCGCAGGCTGGGAGCCGGGTCGGATCAGTCGATCAGAACTTGTTGCAGACTGTCTGGGCGTCCAGGTTGGCGTGCCAGTACATGGCCCTACGCGTCTGGGGGCCGTAGACGCCGTCCACGCCAAGGCCGACCCGGGCCTGGAAGTCCCGCACCGCCTGGGCCGTGGCGGGGCCGTAGTAGCCGTCCTCGGCAAGGCCGTTGGCGCCGTCGCACCGGTGAAGCGAAACCTGGAGGTCATAGGTCCCGCTGTTGAACCCCGACTGCTGGCCCATGACACAGTCCACCGAGCCGGTGGAAGACACCGGCACCCAGGTTCCGTAGCCACCCACCGAGACCTGCTGCCCCGTCGTACAGGAAGGGAGGGACGACGCACTCGCGGTCGGGGCGAAGCCGAGCAAGGCGGCAAAAGACAGGACCGTGGTGCCCAGCGCAATTACACGACGCTTCATGAGAGCGCTCCTGAACGGGGTGAAGAAAGGAGTTCGGGACACCCCCGTGACGTCCCGAACGATGATGACTCTCGGTCATCCTCGGAGCATCGTACATTTGAGTGATCAACGATCCGCTCAGGGCGGGAGTCGGGGCGATCCCCCTGTCCGGCGATCCCCTCGGGGACACCGTCGGTGGCCGGACCGCGATTCGGTGGGTGGCGTCTTGGTGCCTGGCGTGGCCAAGGCCGCGAGGATGATCTCGCCGCCACCCGCACCAGCCTGCGCCGCATGATCCGCAACGAGAAGCTCAACAACCACCCCTGACACCCCCCCGGTGTCTGAAACCGCACCGGCAGCGTGAACGCCCCCGACCCGCCGCCCGCACCAACCATGCTCTCACCAGGGCCAGAAGCCGCCTCAGCGCTGCGCCCCCTGGTCCGCTTGCCGGACTTCCGCGGGACCACGAGGGCTTCGACGACCTTGGCGTCGTGGCTCCGCAGCGCGTGAGGATCTTGACGAGCGGGCCGTAGGAGTCGGACTCCAGAATGTCCCCGGGCTTGGCGTGGGGATGACCTGCGGAGTTGTCGTCCTGGAGCGGGTGTTGATGGCGTGTGAGGCATGGTTGCTGTGGGTGTTGACAGCTGAGAGACCGCGCGAGTGGCGCGCGCGGCGTTCCCGAAGGGCAGCCTGCCGATCCGGATCCGGGAAGCACTGGGGCCGCTCTTCACCGACGAGAGCTTCATCGGCTTGTTCCCGAGGCGGGGGCGGCCGGCCCTGCCGCCTGCTGTGCCGGCGCTGGCCTGCGTCTTCCAGTTCGCTGAGGGGCTGGGGTCGCCGCGAAGTTCACCGCCTACCGCGAGCTGTTCCGCACGAAGGTGAAGAGCACCGACCCCGCGCTGGCCGAGCAGGACCCGGCCGACAGCACGGTGCACTGGTGGCGCCGCACCTGGCCCGGCCCCCACACCCGGCCCGGCTACCCGCCCGTCGCCCTGGTCGTCACCGGCGCCGGACCCGTCGCCCTGGCCAACCGCCAGGAGGCCGTGGACCTGTCGGCCGAGATCCGGGGCGGGCAGTGGTGGACAGTGCCCCAGGACGACAACGAGGGCGACGGCTGGCGCGACTACGACGACGCCGTGCCGATCCTCGCGACCACGCTGGAGCTGCTGGCCGCCCGTGGCCCCCTCGGGCCTGTCTGGTGGCGCTACGGCCGCCCCGGCCGGCACTTCTCTCCTCAGCCCGGCGGAGCGCCTGCCATGATCCCTGCCATGCGCACACAGATCACTCCGGCCGAGATCACCGACATCCACCAGGTTCTTGCCGATCACCACCGGTACTGGGGAGACCGCGACCTTCGATCCCTGCACGCTCTCGCGCTGGTGCACGAGTTCGGTGAAACATGCCTGGTCGCCCGGGCCGAGGACGGAATCCACGGGTATCTCATCGGGTTCGTCACCCCGGCCGGCACCGGGTACGTCCACCTGATCGCGACCCGGGACGACGCCCGCGGCACCGGCCTCGCACGCCGCCTCTACACGGCATTCGCCGCCACCGCACACCGCCAAGGCGCGCAGTGGTTGAAAGCGATCACCTCGGTCGACAACACCACGTCGATCGGATTCCATCGCCGACTCGGCTTCGACGTGAAGATCGTTGACGACTACAACGGCCCCGGCCAAGCCAGGGCCGTCTTCCACCGCGCTCTGCCGCTCGAGGCAACGCAGCCCTGAACGGCCAGCCCTGCCGTCACCGGCAATCGTTCCCCAAGTCGTTAGCGGTCGAGTTCGCCGGTTGAGCGCCTGGTGTTGTGCATGGTCAGCGGGTCGCGAAGCTCCAAGGGTCGTTCCGCGGGGGAGTGGCCTTGGAGCATCGTCGCTGGTCAGCGGATTTGCTCAACTGGCCCAGTGAAGCGCTCAGTCACAGCCTCTCCCCATCCATGACCTGGCCCCGGGGAGAGGCCGTCCGTCCCTGACCCTTCCACAGCACCGCCCGCCCTCGCCCTGCCGTCTCAGCATCCGAAGGAGAAGCACCGCCGTGGAGACCACCACCGCCACCGAGGCCGACGTGCCGGCCGTGTTCCGCGCCGACGCCGGGCAGCCGGTCCCGCAGCAGCCGACCGGGGCGCTCAACCCGTTGCCGCTGCACTGGTTCCAGAAGGACGCGGTGGCGGCCGCGGTGCGCGAGGTGAAGGACGGCGGCCGCGCCACCGTCGTGGCCGCGACGGGCTCGGGCAAGACCCTCATCGCGGCCGGCTGCGCCCGGCGTCTGGCCGCTCGGGGCCGGGTGCTGGTGCTGGTGCCGACGATCGAGCTGCTGGAGCAGGCCGCCGAGGCCTGGTCGATCGACGAGGCGCACCGCACGGCCGGGTCGGAGGGCGAGGCGTAGGCCGCGATTCACGCCGACGACCAGGTCCCGGCGAAGCGCGGGCTGTACTTCACTGCCACCCCGCGCATCGCCGACGACCGGCGCGCGAAGGACGGCCTCGCTGACCTTGCCGACCTCGCCGACCTTGCCGACCTCGCCGACCTCGCCGACACCGAGGGCGCCGCGAAGCTGCCCGCCCTCTGCTCCATGGACTCGTGGCGAAGCCAACGCCACCTTGACGGCGTCCAGTTCGCCGTCTGCGCCCTTCGCCAGGATGACCAGGTCCAGGACCCGGATGGTCCCCGAGGTGACCAGCTTGTCGAGCTCTGCGGCCATCTACCTCGTCGTCGAGTTCCCGCCGGCCACCTCGCACTTCACCGGCGACCCACATCGGTGAACCGCAGCGTCGCCTGCCGGGTTCAGCGTGTACGAGCAGCCCCACGTGGTCGAGGGGAGCGGCTCTGCACCCTCAGCTCACCTTCTTGGTCGTGCCGACACACAGCGCCCAGATGACGAACACGTCGATCGTGATCAGGACGACCGCCCACACCGGTTCGTGGGGCAGCCACATGAAGTTGGCGATCATGCCGAGCCCGGCGACGACAACGCCGACGGCCCGCGCCCACGCGGCGCCGCTGAACAGTGCCGTCCCGGCCAGAACGAGGACCACCCCGAGGATCAGGTGGATCCATCCCCAGCCCGTGGTGCTCCACGAGTACGTGTAGTTCCGGGTGACCACCACGAGGTCGTCGTTCGCGATGGCGGCGATCCCCTCCAGGACCGCCATGATGCCGCCGAAGAGCAGCATGATCGCGGCAAAGGTGGTCCACCCGCCCGCGTAGGCCCGTTCGACGGTCTGGGTCCTGCGACCGGTCCCGGTGTCACTATCGGCCATGGCATGGACTCCTTCCAAAGCATCCGCGTCAACCGACGGGGTGACCTGCTTGGAGGCTCCTTTCCAGGCTGCCACGCACCCGCACCACCCCGCGAGGGCAAGCCCGTCCGGTTCACCCTGGGCCTTCATCGAGGCGCTGGAGAACCCGGACAACCGCGCCGCCTACGACCAGCGCCAGAAGGCCCGGGAGAAGAAGGCCCGCCAGGAGCACCGAGAATGGATGCGGACAGGTCGAGTGGACCCACCGACCAGGCGGCCGCTGCTGGCCCTGTTGTCGGCGTACAGGTGTGAAAGCGCTCAGCCACGTACAGGTGAATGGGCTCTGTCGCTGATCTTGTGACGTCTACCTGAGCGAGTCCGTCAGTGCGCACAGCTCATCTATGAACCGGCTCGGCGGCGAGGGCCTGAACTGGGCGTCATTCCACTGGTGCCACAGGCCTCCGGGGGCGAGGAAGCGGTTGGCGTGTTCGGTTCCAGCCTGACTGTCGATGTGGAGGAGCGCGCTGACGGCCCAGTGCTGGTCGTACTGACGGTCAGGCTGTTGGAGATAGCGTTCCAGGTAAGCCGCCAGGTGCAGGGCATCCTCCTCCGTGCAGAAGCGTGCGAGAGCGAAGCAGTAGCCCTGTCCGGAGAAGCACAGCTGGCTGGCGAGAAGCAGGTCACCCAGAACGTCTCGGAAGTGCTGCCGGCGGTCCACACCGATCAGCCAGGCAGCAGTGAGGCGGGAGCGCCATTCGCCGCGCCGACGTCCTCGGCGCGCTCGGCGTTGACGGACCCGTCAATCTTTCGTCTACCGGCCGGCCCTACGGTCCGCGCATCGTACTTGCCCGAACCGACGACTGGAGACAAGCCCGTGCACACCCTTCCCGTGCCGGCCAGATCCCCGGCGGGGCGCTGGCCGGCCCGCCTGCTGACCACGGTCCTGGCCGCGATGCTGGTGCTCGGCACGCTGAGCTGGTTGGCGCCGCCAGCCGGCGCGTGGACCAGCTACAGCACGCGGTACCGGCAGGTCATCAACGAGATCCGCAACAACACCAGTGTGCCGCTGCGAGAGAACGTCCGGGTGCTGCACCGCGACGGCGGCTACTACCTGCAGGACATCGGCGGGCTGGCCCGCGGTGGCGAGCGGGTCCAGCTGGTCTTCAACCGGGAGAACCTCTACATCCGGGGGATCTTCCTGCCTGACCGCCCGGTCGGCAGGACTCGCCTGATCCTGTTCCACGGCGTCCCGGACGCCGACGACATCCGGCGCGCGGTCGGTGTGACAGGGGCCCAGACCGAGAGCATGCACTTCGCTGACACGTACGGGGACATGGTCAACGAGGGGAACCGGGGTCTGGCCGCCGACGCCCCCAACCGGATCGCACTGGAGACCCTGACCATTACCCAGACCCGGCTGACGGATGCGATCCGGGCCGTGCTCACCGTCCCCGGCGACGACACGGCCCGGCGGGCCCGGGCCCGGAACATGATGATGATCACGGTCGCCTTCGCCGAGGGCGCCCGGATCGCCGCCGTGGCCGGTGTAGAGGCCAACGGCGCCGGGACCAACGACGCGGACCGGGGCCTGTTCGGCGCGTTCGCCAACGGCAGCTGGTGGACCGAACGGGAATGGACGGTCGGAGCCAACCAGCGCCTGATCCAGGGCGGGTGGGGCGACGCGACCGCCGACGCCTGGGGATGGACCCGCGACGCCACCTATCAGCCGCCGGCCGCTCACGAGTTCCGCAACTGGCTCGCGGTCGCGGGCGCGTTCGCCGTGCTCGGGCGCTGCGGTGGTGGTGGCGGCCGTGTGCTCACGGAGGGCTCGGCCGACACCTGTCCGGCGCCGTCCGCCCCGGTGAAGGCCGCGACCAGCGTGGGCGGCAATGAGGCGTACTTCTTCCACGGCCCGTTCAACGCCCGGATCAGGTACGACATCGGCGGCACGGGGGACGCCTTCACCGAGGGCCCGCAGTCGATCTACGAGAGCTGGCCGCTGCTGCGCGGCACCCCGTTCGCGCTGGGCGTGGACTCGGCGCTGTACCGCTCCACGTCGTCCGGCGCGGCGATGTACTTCACCAAGGGCGCGCAGGCGATCCGGCTCGACAACATCCAGGTCGACGTCAAGAGCGCGGGCCGCATAGGCGTCACCGGCACGATCTGCGACATGTTCGGGCTCTGCGACGAGCCCTTCGCCTCGGGCATCGACTCCATGGTGTCAGCCGAGAGGGACAACTTGTACGTCTTCGCGGGCGGCAAGTACGCGCGGCTCCAATTGAAGGGCGGCTACTGGACGACCCTGTACATCAAGGACGTCGCCACCGAGTGGCCGGTCCTCAAGGACACCCCGTTCGCGAGCAGGATGGACGCGGTGTTCAGCCAGGCCGCGGGCGGGACCTCCGGGCCGGGTCTCAAACGGCGCCTGATGATGTTCTCCGGCGACCGCTACGTCCGGCTGCTCGCCCAGGTCAACGGCACCGACGACGAGATCGAGAACGGCCCGACGAGCATCTGCGAGGGCTGGCCGCTGCTCTGCGGCACGATGTTCGACTCCGCCAGCCGGCTCCAGCTCTCCAGCCGAGAGGGCAACCTGCCGCCCGACGTCGACCAACTGCCCGCCGACCCCACGAGCGATCCGAACTACCGCTTCGGCTGGGCGCTCGACGGCGGCCAGGTGAAGAACAAGGCCAACGGCAAGTGCCTGGACGTGGACACCCGCGACCGCGACGGCAGAGCCGACGGCGGACGGATTCACCAGTGGGGCTGCGAGGGCAGCGTCAACCAGCGCTGGCAGAGCGGCAACACGCAGGACGACGGCTCGGCCGCGCTGGTCAGCGCGCACAGCGGCAAGTGTCTGGACGTGGACGCGCCCACCGGCACCGTCCGGCAGTGGAGCTGCGGCGGCGGGGCCAACCAGTCCTGGTTCCGCGACGGCGACCTGCTGCGCAACAGACAGACCGGCACCTGCCTGGCCAGCACCGGCGCCGCCGACGGCCTCGCGCTGGCCGTGGCCCCCTGCCCGGGGGCCACACAGGGGCAGGACCCCACCGCGGCCGGCGACCCGGTCGACCCGACCAACGGCACCGACGACGGCGGTCCGCGCCCGGCCCGTCCGTCCTCGCAGGCGGAGTGCCGCCCCGACGGCATGGCCGTCACACCGGGCACCGACACCCGCTACTGCGACGTTTACCAGGGCGACGGCCGCGAGTGGCTCGGCCAGGACCGCAGCCGCCGGGTGGTCGGCTACTTCACCGGCTGGCGCACCGGCCAGGACGGCTCGCCCCGGTACCTGGTGAAGAACATCCCCTGGAACAAGGTCACCCACGTCAACTACGCCTTCGCGAAGGTCGGCGCGGACAACCGGATCGCGGTCGGCGACGAGGCCGTCAAGACGACCTGGCCGGGCGTGCCGGGGGCGGAGATGGACCCGAACCTGCCCTACCAGGGCCACTTCAACCTGCTCACCCGGTACAAGCGGCAGCACCCGCGGGTCAAAACCCTGATCTCGGTGGGCGGCTGGGCGGAGTCGTCCGGCTTCTACGCGATGACCACCAACGCGGACGGCACCGTCAACCAGGGCGGCATCGACGCCTTCGCCGGCTCGGTCGCCGACTTCCTCGCCACGTACGGGTTCGACGGCGTTGACGTCGACTACGAGTACCCGACCGCGCTGCCCGACACCGGCAACCCGAAGGACTGGTCCACCGCCAACCCGCGCCGCACGGGCCTGGCAGCCGGCTACAACGCGCTCATGAAGGCCCTGCGGGAGAAACTCGACCGCTCCGGTCACTACTACCTGCTCACCTCCGCCGGCTCCTCCTCCGGCTACCTGGTGCGCGGCGAGGAGAACCAGCCCGCCCTCCAGTACCAGGACTTCGTCAACGTCATGTCCTACGACCTGCACGGCTCGTGGAACTACTTCGTCGGCCCGCAGGCGCCGCTCTACGACGACGGCAACGACACCGAGCTCGGGGTAGCGGGCGTCTACGACGCGCCGGAGTACCGCAGGACCGGCTACTTCAACACGGACTGGGCGTACCACTACTACCGCGGCGCGCTCCAGCCCGGCCGGATCAACCTCGGCATCCCCTACTACACCCGCGGCTGGCGCGACGTGCAGGGCGGTACGGACGGTTTGTGGGGCTCCTCCGTCCGGCCCGACCAGGCCAACTGCCCGCCGGGAACGGGCGGCAAGGGCGGCCGGGTGGCCTGCGGCAGCGGCGCGGTCGGCATCGACAACCTCTGGCACGACACCGAGGGCGGCCAGGAGGTCCCGGCCGGCTCCAACCCGCTCTGGCACGCCAAGAACCTCCAGGGCGGCCGACAGCCGGGCTACCTGGGCGGCTACGGCCTCACCCCCACTAGCGACCCGGACGACCGGCTCAGTGGCGGCTACGCCCGCAGGTGGAGCGACCAGCTCAAGTCGAGCTGGCTGTGGAACGCCGACAAGAAGGTCTTCCTGTCCACCGAGGACGAGCAGTCGGTGGCCGCCAAGACCCAGTACGTCCTCGACAAGGGCATCGGCGGCGTCATGCTCTGGGAGCTGGCCGGCGACTACGCCCAGCGCCCCGGCGGCGAGTACGGCATGGGCTACACCCTGACCAGCCAGATCGACCAGGCGCTGCGCGGCAAACCTGCCTACGGCAACACCCGCGCCAACCAGCCGCTGCCCGCCCAGGCCGTGGACGTGAAGGTCGAACTGGCCGACTTCCCGGGCGACCTGAAGGACATGTGGCCGATGCAGCCTAAGCTGCGGATCACCAACAACAGCCCGGTGGCGCTCGGCGCGGGCACCGAGGTCTCCTTCGACGTCCCGACCTCCACCCCCGCCCTGTTCAAGGACGAGGGGTGGAAGGAGATGCCCGGGGTCGTGTCCGGCCACGACGGGCCCAATGCGGGCGGCCTCACCGGGGACTTCCACCGGGTGACGGTCAAACTCGGCTACTGCGAGGACATCCCGCCCGGCACCAGCCGGGATGTCGGGATCAAGTACTACCTACCGATCACCGGCCCCGCCAACGTGATCGTACGGATCAACGGGAAGGACTACAGCTCCACCGGCGACCTGCGGCGCGGCACCACCACCGTCACCCCGCCCGCCGCCCCGGCCGCCGCCACCGTCTGCCAGGCCGAGGACTGGCAGCGCGGCAAGGCCTACAGCCCCACCGGCGGCCGCCTCTGGGCGGCCTGGGACAAGGGGGCGCAGGGCTGGCAGTTCGAGTACCAGGGCCTGCTGATCGACCACGACCCGGACCAGTCCCGGGTCCACCTGGTGGAGCCGATCGAGACTAATCCCAACCAGTACTGGCGGGTCCAGGACGCGGGCGCCGGCTGGTCCAGGATCACCAACGGCGGCCGCTGCCTGAACGCCGTCGAGCAGCGCAAGGACCTCTCCACCGGCCCCTGCACCGGCGGTGACGGCCAGAAGTGGCGGTTCGTCCCGGTCGATCCCGCCACCGGCGCCGAGGGCACCCCGGTCGCCACCCCGGTGCACGGCAAGGCGTTCAAACTTCGCTCCGCGAACGGCCTCGACGCCGAGGCCGCGAACGGCAGCACCGCCCGGCTGACGCACGTATGGGCGGGCGACCCGGCCGGCTCCTCCTCCGCCGCGTACGCGGCCTGGCAGGGCTCCTACTGGTACGCGCAGTGGTGGACCCAGGCCGAACCGGGCACTGCGGAGGCCAACGGCAGTTACCCGTGGCGCAAGCTCGGCCGCAAGCCGTAGCACCGTCCCCGCAGCCCGCCCGCCGCGCCCCGGCACCGCTCGTGCCGGGGCGCAGCGGCGCGTCGGCCGGAGGGGTTGGCACACCCTCAGAGCCTGTGTCTGAGCCGGGCACGACAAGCCGGGTTGTTGTCGGAGTCGTTACCCTGCGGGGATGGCCGGTGGTTTGGAGCGGCCGTGTCGAGTGTGCGGTGACCGGTTGAGGCCGGACGCTCGGGCGGAGGCGGTGTTCTGTTCAGCGGCGTGTCGTGCCCGCCGTTGGCGTTCGGTGCGGCGTTCGCGGGTCAGGGTGGCCGCGATCCGGGCGGCCGTGGTGGCGAGTTGTCCGGTGTGCGGAACATCGTGGACGGTGGGTCTGGAGCGGGTGGCGGGAGCCGTGTTCTGCTCGGGGCGGTGCCGGACGAGGGCGTGGAGGCTTCGGTCCGGGCGTGCGCAGGACAGTTCGCAACCATTGTGATGCCGCTGGTCGGCAGACCACGCGGGTCTGCTTTCCGGGCTCTCTTCCAGGCCTGGACGGCGACGTTGATGCTGGGTCACAGGCCGGGGGTTGTCAGTCGGCGGCCGGCGTCGTGCCCCGGGCCGGTGGGGTGGGTGGTTGGCGTGTCGGAGCTCGTCGGGGCGGTGTCGCTGAGGCGGTATGACGAGTTGGTGGCCGAGGGCCGCGATCTGGTCGAGCAGATAGGCCGCTGCCAGTTCCGTATCGGGGACATGGCCCTGGAGATCGAACCTATGCGGCTCGCGGGCGGCGGGGAGCACGGGGCCGACGAGGCGTTCACCGTGGCGACCTCGCTCAGGCTTTTCGCCGAGGACATCGGGCTGTCGTTCCACACGGTCAAGGGCTACCGGTGGACCTCCTCGAAGTGGCCCGCCACGCATCGCCAGCCGAAGGTGTCGCACAGCATCCACCGGATCCTGGCCTCGATCGAGGACCCCGAGCACCGGTTCGCGGTGATCCTTGATCCGCCGGTGCACGAGCGCTCGGGCACCCGCCGCTGGACGCGCGACGCCGCCAGCCGGGCACTGGGCCGGCAGTTCGCCACTCCGGTGACGGTTCAGGAGAAGGTCGAGCGCATCCACGACCTGGCCGCCGACGACCAGGTCGCCGCCCGGATCGCCTCCGACCTGCTGCGCCGGCCGGAGGTCGCCTTCCGGGTGATGGCGGACGACGACACCGCCCGCCACATGGTCAACCGCGCGCAGATCGAGCGGGCCCAGCAGATCGCGGAGACGACGCACGCCAAGGCCGCCGACACCGTCCCCAGGGCGACCAGCGGCTACGACCCGGCGAAGAAGCTGACCGGCCGCAAACGACACCTGGCGGTCGACCTCGGCGGCCTGCTCGTCGACGTGCTGGTCACCCCGGCCGACGTGCCGGACCGCGACGGCGCCCGCCGGCTCCTGGCCCGCCTGCACACCACCCATCCGGAGATCACCATCGTCTGGGCCGACTCCGCCTACGCCGGGGAGCTCGTCGGCTGGGCCGAGCGGGAGCTCCACATCACGATCAAGATCGTCAAACGGCCGCCCGATGCCCAGGGGTTCGTCGTCCTTCCCCGCAGATGGGTCGTGGAACGCAGTCTGGCCTGGTTCATGCGGGCCCGCCGAAACTGCCGCGACTACGAACGCCTGCCCGCCCACGCCGAAGCCCACCTCGCCTGGAGCGCCATCACCCTCATGCTGCGGCGCCTCACCCGCCCCCCCCGCAACCACATCACCACCTCAGGCCGGACTCGCCGCATAAGGGCGGGAGGGGCCTCGGGCCCCTCCCGCCCTCGCACCGGGCGGCTACGAGAAGACGACCGACCGGACCTTGACCGCGTTGCCGAGGACCGTGTTCGGGTTCATGACTTTGTAGACGTCACCGCTGCAGTCGGAGGCCAGGTACACCGTCGCGTGCGCGGTGGTGTAGTTCGCCGGCGCGTAGCCCGGGGCCTGCTCGGAGGTCCCGGACAGGTTGATGCAGTCGTCGGTCGGAGGGTCGCTGAGGGCGGCCCACTTGCCTGAGCCGTCCTTGTAGTCGAATTCACCGACTGCGGTTGCGGCGTGGGCGGTGCTGGGAACGGCGACAAGGAGCGTGAGGGCTCCGAGCGCGGCGACGGCGGTCTGGCGGAAGCGCATGAAGGCTGTCCTGTCCCTTCGAGGTTCACGCCCCAGAACGAACTAGGGGCGGCACACGAACCGTTCCCCTCCGCGCGCCCGGCCAGGCGCCATGCCCCCCATACAGCCCAACACCCCTATTCCAACCAGCCCCGACTGCGGCCAGCCCCCAGCCGACAACCAACCCACCGCCACCAGGCACCACCGCGATCAACTTGCTCACCGACCACGTCCGGACCCACCAAGCCCCCCAGTCGCCGGTCACATCGCTGCGGGCGGCCCAGAACGCGCGGCCCGCCAGTCGGCGAGGCCAGCAATGAGCGGGCAAAGTCCGCGGCTGCGGTTCGGGGCCCTCAGGAGAGATCGCCCCTCGCCGAGCACCAGCCCGCTCGTGGGAGAAGCCGTTCGGATCGGCGTCACGGTGACGCC